>CANFUO010000001.1 GCA_947450225.1 Burkholderiaceae bacterium
TGAACACGTCACTGATGCCGCTGAAACGATAACTAACTCAATGATTTTTCTCGCCAGTTTGATCTACAACACCAAGAGAATAAAATTAGGTACTGGTACGGTTAACTTGCCAAACTCTCATCCAGCGGCTGTTGCTGCACAAGCAGCCATGATGGACCATATGTTGGAAGGTCGCTTCATCTTAGGTATCAGCCCAGGTGGCTTAATGTCAGATGCTGAGGTTTTTGGTAATTTAAAGAATGATCGCAATGCCATGTTTGTCGAAAGCATTAATACGATTTTAAAAATTTGGGATGGTGAGCCACCTTACAACATCGATGGAGATTATTGGAAGATTTCAACTGAAAACACAATGATCCCTGAAATTGGCCAAGGTTTTATCATGAAGCCATATCAAAAGCCACATCCATTGATTGTAGGAACTGCAGTAGCCCCTTTCTCCAAAGGTGTAACCGAGATGGCCAAGCGTGGATGGCAGCCTATATCAGCTAACTTCTTAATGCCAGAATGGGTTAAAACACATTGGCCTAAATATGTAGAAGGTCGCGAAGCCGTTGGTGCTGTCCCACATCCAAGTGAGTGGCGCGTTGCTAAAAGTATTTTTGTGGCTGATGATGAAGCAACTGCGCAAAGTTATGGCCGTGGCGAAGATGGACCTTACTACGCATATTTCAAATCATTAAGTCGTAAATTGGTGAATGGTGGTCGTAGTAATTTATTCAAAGTTGATCCAAATATGCCTGACTCTGAAGTAACACCTGAGTTTGTGACGAATCGTTTAGTCCTTGCAGGCAATGTCAATTCAGTCGTAGATCAATTACTTCACTTTAGAGAAGAAGTTGGTGACTTTGGTAATTTACTTTACGCCTGTCATGATTGGAAAAATATTCCATTAGCCAAACGATCAATGGAGTTAATGGCAAAAGAAGTGATGCCAAGAGTCAATGAGGCGATTGGACAAACCCAGGATAACCCCGTTATTGCTTAAATAGTTCAGAGGCGATTTGTAGTAATTGCAAATCGCTTCCTCGTTTACCCATCATAGAAATCCCCAGTGGGGCTCCATCAAAGGAGCAAAGTGGGGCACTGATTTGTGGTGTACCACATAATCCCGAGATGCACAGTAAAGAAAAGCATTGTTTACGATAAATTTCCAGTTCTTGCAGTGGCGCATCTAATTTGGGTGCAATGCCAGCAACCGTAGGTAAAACAAGAATCGTATTCGCTTGAAGTAGCTGATCCATGATCAACCTGATCTCTGGCCATCTTTTTTGTGCATGAGATTGTTGAACTGTAGTTAATTGCTCAGCGATCTCAAAGCGAGCGCGGATAGGGGCACTTAATCCATCCCAATGCTGACTCACCCAAGGCCCTAAGTTTTTCCATACCTCCGTGCCTTGCAAGACACGGAATTGTTCAGCCCATTCAGTTAGAGATTCATCACCAATGGAGACCTCTTGGAAAGCTCCAAATCTTGAAAAACTAGACCGAAGTAGAGCAGCAATTTGTGGATCAATTACGTCGAAAGCTGGTTTTAGATAAACAAAGTTCATCTTTTCAACAGTGACCTCAGGGGAAGATTTTTCTTGAAAAATAACTTCGCCGATGATCGAGAGAAGTTGGGCTGAGTTAGCAAACCAGCCGAATGTATCAAAGCTCGGGGCTAAAGCGCAAGCATGGTCAAGGGAGATACGGCCATGGGTAGGTCTGATGCCAAATAAGCCACAAAATGAAGCAGGAGCACGCACCGAGCCACCCGTATCCGACCCAATGGAAAAGTCAACCAGTCCAGCACTCAGAGCGGCCGCTGAACCATTCGATGAGCCTCCGGTCATCCGCGTTGGACTTGCGCTATTGATGGGCGTGCCATAGTGAAAATTATTACCAAACAAATTATAGGTAAGTTCATCACAATGCGATTTACCGACGAGTGATGCACCAGCATCAAGTAATCTCGTTGCTGCAGAATTAGTATGGGTAGCAGTAGGATGCGTATTTTTCCATGTGGGATTGCCAAATCCTGTTGAGAATCCTTGGACATCATAAATATCCTTCAAAACAAAGGATAGACCTTGGAGAGGGCCTGATGAAGCTCCCTCAATACAACATGAGGCATCTATTAGTGCGCCTACTTGATCGTTAATTATTTTCATAGATGTGAAGTGCCAATATTAAAAATAGGATGTAATCCAAATTATATGGTCATGGAGAGGATTAAAAATAAAAGTGAAAAAATAAATACAAACCAATGGTGATGTAAAAAAAAGTAGTTAAGGGTTTACGAATTTCTGGCTTGGTAATAAGTTGAAGAAATAGGAAGATGTTTACAACTAGCAAGATCGAGAGAATGGTCTCAGTGATGGTCTCATAATAAGGATTGGGGATTTTGAGGAAACAAAAGCCTATTAAACAAAGATCAGCAACTAAAATTGCGCAACATTTTTTCCAAATAGGCTGGTTATATGATGCTTCTTTGATGATATAAAAAAGCCATATGATATTGATTACAGGCAATGCAAACATCAAGGTCATTGGTAGGATGATCATGCCAAAGAGCATTCCCATGCCAAACATTTCCTCGCAAATGATTGCAGTTGAGATAAGCAAACCAAGAAAAATAAGATTAAATAAGAAGAGTAAAATCAGTTTCATCCAAACTGCTTTAGATTTGTACCAAGAGATGATTTTTCCCATTTGTGCCATCAGTAAGTTTGCTATAGAAAACTCATATATTAAAACTATTTAATGTACTCATTTAAACTATTGTTTTAAAGAAAGACTTCGCTTTTGAGTAATCCTCAAACTAATAAGATATTGGCCGTTGCGCCCATGATGGATTGGACAGATCGACACTGTCGATCATTTCATCGTTTGCTCACAAAAAAAGGACATCTCTACACAGAGATGATTAATGCTGGGGCGATTATCTACGGCGATGTTGGGCGGCATCTTGATTTTGATCAAGAGCAACACCACCTTGTTTTACAGCTTGGAGGGAGTGAACCACAGGATTTAGCGAAAGCAGCAAAAATTGCCCAAGATTGGGGCTATGACCAAATTGATCTGAATTGCGGATGCCCATCGGAACGTGTTCAACGAGGCTCTTTTGGAGCTTGCTTAATGGCAGAGCCACAATTGGTAGCCGACTGTGTCAAAGCAATGAAAGACGCTGTATCAATCCCCGTATCCGTTAAACACCGCTTGGGGCTCGATGATATGAATCCTCATCTCGAGCAGGATTACCAATTTGTTTTGGATTTCATGGCTCAAGTTTCAGAAGCAGGCGCAAGCCAATTAACGATTCATGCTAGGAACGCAGTATTAAAAGGTCTATCTCCAAAAGAGAATCGCATGATTCCCCCATTGCGATATGACATAGCCAAACGCTTGCGATCGGATTTGCAACAACATTTCCCCCTCACCAAGGTATTACTCAATGGTGGTTTGGATACTAACCAATCCATTGCTAATCATTGGGATGATTTTGATGGGTTTATGATTGGCCGCGCGGCGTATCACACTCCAGCGATATTACTTGGATGGGATGAAATGATTCTCAGTCAAGGGCGTAATTTTGGATATTTTTTAAATGATCAAACTTGGTTGGAAATTCAGCGAGGTATTATTCACAATATCCAAGCATGGCTCGTGCAATGCCAACTTGCCCAGCGACCTTTTTATCTCGCCGCGATCACAAGGCATATTTTAGGTCTAGCGCATGGCTTAGGAGGCGCAAGATTATGGCGGCAACAATTATCTGACCATCGCTTGCTTTCAGAAGTAAAAACGGCAGATGATATTGAGATGTTTTTTACACAAGCTTGCCGTGAGTTACGGATATTTTCTGATGAAAATGACGAAGATGATTTGATCCACCGATATGAATCATAGAAGTTCACGCAAAATGATTACAATTTTCAAAAGAGAATAATCCACACAAAGAGAGAATGAACCATGGTGAGAGCTTTAATCCTAAATAAAGAACCAGAATTTTCCGCCCGCATTGAAGAAATCGATTCATCACGTTTTCCTGTGACGGATATTTCAGTAGAAGTGCAATATTCGACCTTAAACTTTAAGGACGGATTAGCAATCACCAATAAAGGTCCTGTTGTTAGAACTTGGCCCATGGTTGCAGGGATTGATGGGGCAGGACAAGTCCTAGCATCAAGCAATGCCCAGTGGCAGGTAGGTGATCTATTTGTCCATAATGGCTGGGGTGTGGGAGAGACGCATTGGGGTTGTTTATCACAGCAAGCCCATTTAAAAAGTGAATGGTTAGTTAAATTACCTAGTATATTTACAACGAGACAGGCCATGGGTATCGGCACGGCTGGATATACAGCGATGTTATGTGTAATGGCACTAGAGCAGGGCGGGGCAAAACCTGGTCAAGGTGAGGTAGTTGTTACCGGAGCTACTGGTGGAGTTGGCAGTATTGCCATTGCGCTATTGTCCCAACTTGGCTTTGAAGTAGTTGCTGTTACAGGTAAATTGACAGAAGAAGCGTATTTAAAATCTTTAGGTGCTTCTCGAGTGATTGATCGGCAAGAGTTTTGTACACCTGGAAAACCTATGCAAAAAGAGCGCTGGGCTGCTGCTATTGATACGGCAGGATCTCATACTTTGGCAAATCTATGTGCACAAATGCAATATGGTGCGCCAGTGGCTGCCTGTGGATTGGCGCAGGGCGCAGATTTGTCTTTAACGGTCATGCCATTTATTTTGCGAGGCGTACAGTTATTTGGTATCGACTCTGTTATGGCGCCAATGAGCAAGCGACAATCCGCATGGAATCGTTTAGCGAAAGATTTGAATCTGATTAAATTAGAAAGCATGATTGAAGAAATCACGCTTGATCAAGTTCCTGAGTATGCAAAGGCGCTAATGGCAGGTCAAGTTGCCGGTCGCATCGTTGTCAAACTTTAGAAGTTTTTATCAATAAGCAGCAAGGTAATTCCAGGATTACCTTGCATATCTTTTGTAATAGAATTTTTGATTGCAGGGTAGGTTTGCAATAAAGATTGGTATTGCGGTGAGTTGGGATTTAATATCTCACCAAAGTAGACTTCCATAATGCCTTCTCCCCAAAGACCATCTTCCATTGCACGACGAAACTCCCGGCGAATATTGCCGCCACTCCCACTAGAGCCGTGCCCATGAATCACCTTGACTGCTCGAAGACCTTTCCCACGAATCTTTTCAAGTTGTACATGGAATCGCTCCAGAGCTTGATCGACAAGAGGCATATTCATTTCTAGATTAATGACATGACACCTCCAGCGAGCATCGGCCTCGACATACGTTTCTTTAGAGCCACAAAAAGGGCACATCGAAGCAATGAGACTCCGCTGATTGCCACAATCACAGCACAGGGCCAGGGTATTTTTCATCAAAGTGCCAATGTTTATAGAAATTGTAAAAAATCACTAGTATATTGATACATATTAATATAAGAATGGAAAAAATGATGAACATAACTAAACTGATTTTTATGACGCTTTGTATTACTTCGATTACAGCTTGCTCAAACATGGGGTCTCATTATTCACCGATTATTGATAAGAAAGGTATTGATGAAGCCAAATATCAAAATGATTTAGCTGAATGTCAAAACCTTTCAACAGAAGCGCAGGGGGCAGGTAAGGATGGTGCTAAAAAAGCTGCTGCAGGCGCTGCTGTAGGAGCCCTAATTGGATTGGTTGGTGGTGGCAATGGTACTAATATTGCCCAAGCAGCGGGTGTCGGTGGAGTCATTGGCGGAGCATCGGGCTTATATTCAGGCAATGAAGAAAAACAGAACATTATTCGCCGCTGTTTGGCTGGGCGAGGTTATAAAGTCTTAAATTAATTTGCTAAGCATGCGCTAAAGAGTGTGCGCTTGATATTTGTGGCAACATGTTGCTATGCGTGCACCACTCATTCTTCTTGGTTTAGCTCATGCCTATCTAACAGGATGCGCGGCGGCACCTTTCGCAGGTTCATTATTTAGCGCAGCAACAACAACGAGCGTAGTGCAGACGACTGCGGTCAATGGGGCGAGTTACCTGACCACTGGTAAGGGAGTATCAGAGCATGTGATTTCAGGAGTTGCAGATCAAGATTGCAAACTGTATAACGTCATCGACGGTAAAAAAATCTGTCAAGAATATCAACTGGACAAAATACCCCAACGCGATTTAACGACGAGATTCTCATCTGAACCACCACAATCCGTTGAAGATGTTATCTTGCTAAATACCAATCAGCGATGATAGTTCAGCCATTTGAGGCCTTCAGATGTGCCTTTTAAAGGCCTGTACTCACAGCCAATTAGCCCTTGGTAGCCTAAAGATTTAATTAAAGGTAAGAGGTATTGATAATTCACCTCACCAAGATCGGGTTCATGTCGATGCGGTGGACCGGCAATTTGAATATGGCCGATATACGCTTGGTTTTGAATAAATAGATTTTCTAGATTACCTTCCATGATTTGGGCATGAAAAAAGTCCATCATTAATTTAAGATTGGGTAAAAGCAATTCTTGGATGATGTCGATGGCTTGGTGTTGGTAATTCAAAAAATAGCCAGGCATGCTTAAGGTATTAATAGGTTCAATCAATACATCAATATTGTAAGGTTCACAAGCAATGGCTGCTTGTTCAAGACGTTTCTTATAGCAATCTTGTAATTCATCGAAGGGGACACCTTCCGGCTTAATACCTGCCATGAAATGAATTTGAGGGCAATCCATTGCTTGTGCATATTCAACGGCAAGAGCAAGCCCATCATCAAACTCTTTTTGGCGATCAGGCAAGATTGCTAAGCCACGTTCTCCAGCTTGAAAATCTCCTGGAGGAGAATTAAATAAATTTAACTTAAGACCATGCGTCGTTAATTGATCAACAATCAATTGAGCAGGATAAGTATAGGGAAATAGAAATTCCACATATTCAAAACCATCCGCGGCAGCAAGCCCAAAGCGGTCAATAAAATCAACCTCTTGGTACATCATTGATAAATTTGCAGAAAATATAGGCATATAAATGACTTTAAGTTGAATTATTTCTTAGATGAGTTTTTATTTTGCTCCCTAAATTCCCAAGGCGGGGTAGGATGCTCTTGAATCCAGAGACCTTTTTTATTGAGACGGGCAATTTCTTGAGCTTTCGCATAGCGATCAGCTTCTTCAGTTGGTTGGGTATTAGCATATTTTTTATAGTGCCAAGCAACACCTTCTGAAATCATGTATTGATTGATATCTTCTTCACCAATCTTCACGATACCAAGCGTTCTACCATATTTATCTTTATCGCGCGTTTCTACTTTGACGTTTTGTGAAAACACTTTATCACTCAGTGTTTTTTTTGCACGGTTTCCAAATGCCTGTGATTTTTCAGGGCAATCGATTCCTGCGAGTCGAACTTTGAATTGCTCATGTTTTTCATTGAGGACAGTGATTGTGTCCCCATCTGAAATTCCGATGACCTTACCTGTCAACACACCAGTTGATTTGGTAAGGGCTTGAGATGAATTGATACTCACAAAACTGAGTAATCCAAAACATAGACATGCGACGTAATTTTTGAAGAGAGTCATGATTTCCTTATTTTAGAAAGATTCAAACATATCATTAAACTCAAAAATAACGAATAACTTAAAGTTTATAAATTTATTCTAACTGATTTACGTTACATCGATTCATGAAGCATTTCTTCATAATCGGTAGTGCTGGCGATTCTTGGATTCATCATATGACAATGATCTTTCATCGCACCATCAATAATTTTTACAAAGTGTGCCTCAATAACACCTAATGCTTGCAGTCCACTTGGCAAACCAAGGCGTTTATTCATATCAACAATCGCAGGAATCACATCATCAGCACTTGTTAAATCCATTGCTTTGGCCATGCGTAAGATGCGAGATTCTTGAATGACGGAAGGGGCAGATTGATTAAAACGAATTACGCTCGGCAAGAACATGGCATTGAGAGTGCCATGGTGAAGCTTTGGATTCAAGCCCCCCAGGCTATGACTTAGACTATGAACACAGCCCAAGCCTTTCTGAAAAGCCATTGCGCCTTGCATCGACGCTGACATCATTTGTAACCTTGCATCTTGATTTGTACCGTCTTGAGTAGCCCGTTCAATATTGGCCCAGCCCCTAGTGAGTCCATCTAAAGCAATCCCATCAGCAGGAGGATTGAAAGGCGCTGCCATAAAGGTCTCCATGCAGTGGGCAATGGCGTCCATACCAGTGGCAGCAGTTAATAGAGGTGGTAAGCCTAAAGTTAAAAGAGGGTCGCAGATGGCAGACTTGGGCATAATGAACCAAGAGTGCAGACCAACTTTGCGTCCGTCATCTAAGATGACGATAGCACCTCTAGCTACTTCACTACCGGTTCCGCTCGTTGTTGGAATAGCAATTAATGGTGCCACCACAGAAGTAATCTTATTAGATCCACCTTCAATCGTGGCATAGGTTTTTAGTGGCCCAGGATGCGTAGCGAGGATGGCAACAGCTTTTGCGCAATCCATTGAAGAACCACCCCCAATGGCGATTAAACCATCGCATTGATGCGTGTTATACATTTGGGCTGCTGCGACTGCAGCTTGCTCCGTTGGATTTGACGGGGTCTGATCAAAAACGAAAAACTGCAGATTCTTTACCTCGGCAGTTGCCTTTTCAAGAATGCCCGCTTTTAGAATACCTTGATCAGATATAAAAAGAGGGCGCTCAATACCGAGCCGCTCGCACTCAGAAGCCAGCTTATTGAGGGCTCCGAATTCGATATGAATTTGAGTAAGGTAATGAATAGTTGACATAGATTGTTTTTATTATAAAAAGGTTGGATTTGTCACAAAATGTTAATAAAGTTATAGTCTTAATTCATTCTAACAAGAAACCTATCTAAGTTCTGATGAATTTGTAACTTTAGATGAAATAGTAAATGACACAACATATTGATATAGATAGTTATATTATTGGTGAGAACTTTAAGCATCAACGTGAGTTGCAGGGGCTTAGTCGTGCCTTATTGGCCCAAAAACTATGTTGTTCCGTATTGCAAATTCAACAAATTGAAGAAGGTGGTAAATCTTCTTTTTATACCGAAGCGCAAAAATTAAAAGCGGCAAATAAATTGGCTGCCTTACTTGGTATGTCACAAGAACAGGGCTTCTTGGGGATAGCGCCAGAGATGAAGTCAGACTTTAAGTTATTAGCCTCATCGCCACAAAACAAGTCAATACAGAACCAGCGTTACTCGCTTGGTGGTATGGCGGGACTGGGTTTAATTGCGAGTGTCGTTATAAGTTTTGGTATTTATGAGTATGTATCCCCAGACGTTAATTTATATGTCAATAACCACCGGTCCAATGAATCGTTTGCCAAAACAACTCAAGTTCCTGAAGAGCTCACTAGTAGTTCTCCAATTAATGAAGAAAAAAAAGTTTCTGAGCAAGCCCAAGGACCCTGTGATGTTGTAGCTCAGAACACGAGTTCATTTGCCCCTATGACAGCCAATTTTGCCGGTAATTTTGTGGTGTTTGTAAGTAAAACGCCCCAGAGTGTTTGTTTAGTAGATGGCTCAGGCAATAAACAACAAATCGACATTATTCCTGGGCAAAACAAAGTCGTTAGTGGCGTTGGGCCATTTACGATTTTAGGGCGTAATTTACTTGAAATTGAGGCCTATTATCAGGGCTGGAGAGTTGCTAATATAACGCAGGATACTCAAAGTATTGCCCTCAAAGAACTCCCTATACCAATACGAAGTGAGCCGCCAAAAGCGGTTGTAGTGAGTCAAAGCACGACTGTTAAGGAGCCGCAGACCAGCTCTAATTCCAATATTGTTTTACCAGTTACAAACACCAATCAAGCAGGGGAAAATACATCCCAACCACTACTGAACGACTCTAGAATGAATTCAGTTATTAATAAAACCATCGAAGAGTAAGAAAAACACGCTTAGTTTGTTCGGAGGAAATTTCAGATGGTTTATCATCATGTGAGATTAACTTCAATCATCATGAAAGGTGACAAATTAATGAATTACGTTTTTGACCCAGAAAAAATACCTAGTGTGCCAGTTAGAGGTTCCAACTTGCACTATGCCGTTTCGAGAATCTTTTGTGTTGGCAGAAACTACGCTGCTCATGCTAGAGAAATGGGTTTTGACCCTGATCGTGAGCCACCTTTTTACTTTACAAAGCCTGCCAATGCCCTCGTGATGAGTGGCGCAACGATTCCTTATGCTTTAGGTACTCAAAACCTGCATTATGAAATGGAGTTAGTTATCGCAATAAGTAAGCCTGCTTTTAGAGTATCTGTTGAAAAAGCACAAGATTATATTTATGGTTATGCCTGTGGTCTTGATATGACTAGAAGAGATTTGCAAATTAAGAGTCGTGAAATTGGGAGGCCTTGGGATTTTGGTAAGGCTTTTGAAAATTCAGCGATTATGACGAGTCTAGTTCCTAAGTCTGAAGTAGGTGAAATCAATGCAGGGAATATTGATTTACAGGTGAACGGCGTCATGAAACAAAAAGCTGACTTAAAAGATATGATTTGGAGTGTCTCTGAAATCATTGCAAATTTATCTGAGTATTATCATTTGAATACTGGAGATTTAATCTATACAGGCACACCTGAAGGGGTTGGACCTGTTGTTGCTGGTGATCATTTGCTTGGTTCAATTGATCAATTAGGGACTTTGGAATTGCATATTGGCCCTGCTGAATAAGTAACGATAGATACCTATGATTAATAAAATTTTGACGCAGATGTCCGATGCCTTTGTCGGACTGAAGGATGGCGCAACCATCATGATTGGAGGTTTTGGCGGTTCGGGTATTCCTCATGATTTAATTAACTGCCTAGTGGAACAAGATGCTAAAGACCTTGTCATTATTACCAATAATGCTGGCAGTGGTGAGACTGGGATTGCCGCATTATTAAAGGCACGCCGCGTGCGTAAAATTGTTTGTTCTTATCCGCGCATGGCTGATTCACATCACTTCGAAACCCTTTATCGCGCTGGTCAAATTGAATTAGAGTTAGTTCCACAGGGTAATTTGGCGGAACGGATTCGTGCTCAGGGTGCAGGTCTTGGTGGTTTTTTTACGCAAACTGCTTATGGCACCTTGCTCGCAGAAGGTAAAGAAACAAGACTCATCAATGGTAAGCATTATGTTTTTGAAACGCCGCTTGCTGCAGACTTTGCATTAGTGAGGGCTTTACGCGCTGATCGATACGGTAATTTAGTCTATCGAAAGGCTGGTCGTAACTTTGGGCCTGTAATGGCAATGGCTGCAAAAACGACGATTGCGCAGGTGAGTGAAGTGGTTGAGCTTGGTGCGCTTGATCCAGAGGCTGTTGTTACGCCAGGTATATTTGTTCAACATGTTGCTTTAGTGAGGGGTGAATAATGAGTCAGGTTCCATTAAAACCGATCACAAGAAATGAAATTGCCCAAAAAATTGCTTTGTGTATCCCTGAAGGTTCCTATGTCAATTTAGGGATTGGGATGCCAACCTTGGTCGCTAATTACCTCCCCGCAGACAAAGATATTTTCTTGCATTCTGAAAATGGGATTTTAGGGATGGGACCGGCTCCTGAAAAGGGTCAGGAAGACTGGGATTTAATTAATGCTGGCAAGCAACCAGTGACGATTTTACCTGGAGGTGCATTTTTTCATCAAGCAGATTCATTTGCCATGATGAGGGGAGGCCATTTAGATATTTGTGTATTAGGTGCTTTTCAAGTATCCCAAGCTGGTGATTTAGCAAGTTGGCATACTGGTGAACCCAATGCAATACCTGCAGTTGGTGGTGCCATGGATTTAGCTGTTGGCGCAAAGAAAACATTTGTCATGATGGAGCATCTGACAAAAGAGGGTGTGAGTAAACTGGTGCAAACCTGTACCTATCCATTAACTGGTGTTGCATGTGTGGCGATGGTTTTTACGGATCTTGGTATTTTTGAAATTACCCCGTCAGGATTTTTGGTAAAAGAATTATTCAATGGCATGAGCCTTGAAAGCGTTCAGGCAGTAACCAACGCTCAACTAACGATGTCAACATAATTTTTAATAGGAAACTGATATGTCAAGTGCAATACCTGTGGCTTATATATGTGATGCTGTAAGAACGCCAATCGGTCGTTACGGTGGTATTTTATCTAGCATCCGCACCGATGATTTAGGTGCTCTGCCCATCCAAGCATTAATGAGTCGTAATCCTTCAGTGGACTGGTCTAAGTTAGATGAAGTTGTTTATGGAAACACCAATCAAGCTGGTGAAGATAATCGTAATGTGGCGCATATGAGCTCTCTTTTAGCTGGCTTACCTGTTGATGTGCCTGGTTCTACGGTTAATCGCTTATGTGGCTCTGGTATGGATGCCATTGGTGTAGTTGCGCGTGCAATCGCTTCAGGTCAAATTCAGATTGCGATTGCCGGTGGTGTTGAAAGTATGAGTCGTGCTCCATTTGTTATGCCTAAAGCAGAGACAGCCTTTGCAAGAGCTAATGCAGTTTATGACACGACAATTGGATGGCGTTTTGTCAATCCAAAAATGAAGAAGATGTATGGTGTTGATTCGATGCCAGAGACTGCGCAAAATGTTGCAGATGATTATGGTGTATCTCGTGCCGATCAAGACGCCTTTGCGCTGAGAAGCCAAGAAAAAGCCTTGATTGCCCAAAACAATGGACGTTTAAGTAAGGAAATCGTACCCGTCAATATCACCTCTAAAAAAGGTGAGGTATTTACCGTGATGCTAGATGAGCATCCCCGTACAACAACCCTTGAAGTCCTACAAAAATTAAAACCCATCGTGAGACCAGACGGCAGCGTTACTGCTGGGAATTCATCTGGCGTGAATGATGGCGCATGCGCATTACTCATTGCCTCAGAAAAAGCCATGGCGGATTATCAACTCAAGCCACGAGCTAAAATTTTAGGAATGGCAACCGCAGGAGTTCCACCTAGAGTTATGGGAATTGGTCCTGCACCAGCAAGTAAAAAATTACTTGCGCAGTTAGGGATGACGATTGATCAAGTAGACGTGATCGAACTTAATGAGGCATTTGCTTCTCAAGGACTTGCTACATTGCGTGAGTTAGGCGTTGCGGATGATGACCCACGTGTTAATCCCAATGGCGGTGCAATTGCACTAGGACACCCGCTTGGTATGAGTGGTGCCAGACTTGTCACAACTGCCCTACATGAATTAGAACTTAAACAGGGTCGTTATGCCTTATGTACGATGTGTATTGGTGTAGGGCAAGGAATTGCTATGATGATTGAACGTGTTTAAATTGAATATATTTAATGAACACTGAAAGTGTGGGTGGTATTGTTGATCGCGTTATTCAGTCGAGAAAGTCGGTAAGGGGCTTTTTGCCAACTGCTATCCCCCACGATACCATTTTAGAAATTATAGCCACTGCCAGCCGTGCACCATCAGGATCAAATATACAACCTTGGAAAGTATATGTATTAGAAGGAGCGGTAAAAAATAATTTATCTGCTGCAGTCAAAGACGTATTTAATGATCCAGTATTGCGTTCATTGCACCGTCCGGAATATATCTATTACCCCAAAACATGGGTAGAGCCATTTTTATCCAGACGCCGTAAGGTAGGAATTGACTTATATAAGTTAGTCGGTATTGGGCGCGGCGAGAGTGAAAAAATGCATGAGCAACATGCTAAGAATTTTGATTTTTTTGGCGCGCCTACTGTGCTTTTTTTTACCATTCCCCGAATGATGGAGCAGGGTAGTTGGCTTGACTACGGCATGTTTTTACAAAATATTCTTATCTCAGCAACTGCTCGTGGATTAGGGACTTGCCCACAAGCGGCCTTTATTTCCTATCATCAGATCGTCGCAAAGCATCTTAAGTTTGATGAAAGTGAGCAACTTGTCTGTAGTATCTCAATAGGTTATGAAGATCCATCTGTTCTTGAGAATCAACTGACCACAGAACGGGTTCCTGTCAGTGAATTTGTTCATTTTGTGACTGAGTAAATTACTTTTTTTTGATAGCCACTTCATCAAGACTTCTTAAAAAAGCCATTTTTTCTTTAATCTGAATTTCTAGTCCACGATCAGTAGGTATATACCACTCTGGTTTTACCATTCCATCAGGTAGATAAGATTCTCCTGCAGAGTAGCCATGTGCTTCATCATGAGGATAACGATAGGCATGACCATAGCCCAGATTTTTCATTAAATGTGTTGGGGCATTACGTAAGTGCAGTGGTACTTCCTGACTTCGATCTTTTGATACAAAAGATCTCGCCGCGTTATAGGCGACATACGCGGCATTACTTTTTGCAGCAATGGCTAAATAGATGACAGCTTCGCCAAGAGCTAATTCCCCTTCTGGTGAGCCTAGTCGCTCAAAAGTTTGGCAAGCATCTAGACATAATTGAATTGCACGAGGATCTGCCAAACCTATATCTTCCCATGCCATACGAACCAACCTTCTACCAAGGTAAAGGGGGTCTGTACCACCATCAAGCATTCTACATAGCCAATAAAGAGAAGCATCAGGATTTGAGCCTCGTACTGACTTATGAAGTGCAGAAATTTGATCATAAAAGTGTTCGCCACCTTTATCGAAGCGTCTGCCTTGAGAGCTAATCATGTTTTCAAGATAAGTTGCATCAATTTGCAGATGCTCAGTAGGTAATTTTCCTGAAAGTCCTTGGTCCAATAAATTTAAAAATCGTCTGGCATCGCCGTCCGCATAATTGACTAAGATGTCTAGCGCATCATCTTCGACATCAATGACACGACCAATCACACCTTCGACACGTATCAGAAGAGCTTTTAGATGCTGCGCAATGAGCGGTTTTAAAACATAAGTGTGGGAGCGAGACAAAAGAGCTGAATTGACTTCAAAAGAAGGATTTTCAGTAGTTGCACCGATAAAAGTAAGAAGGCCGGACTCCACAAAAGGAAGAAGAGCGTCTTGTTGACTCTTGTTAAAGCGATGAATCTCATCAACAAATAAAATGGTTTTTTTCTGCGAATGAAGTAACACTTCTTGCGCATCCTCAACCGCCGACCTTATATCCTTAACACCCGCAAGAACTGCAGATAAAGGGATAAAGTGACAATCAAAAGCATGTGCCATGAGACGTGCAAGCGAAGTTTTTCCTACACCAGGAGGGCCCCATAAAATCATCGAATGAATTTTTCTTGAGGCAAAAGCAACCTGTAAAGATTTACCTTGTCCTAACAGATGTTCTTGACCCAGTACCTCATTAAGTGATGTTGGGCGCATTGCTTCAGCGAGCGGAATTTGAGGCCACAAGGGGCGTTCAAGAAACTCGATAGATTCAGTCATTAGAGCGAGCGAGCTTTACAAAGAAGATGTTATGCAACTCCAAATAGATCCAGCTGATCAACAAGCAAACAAAGACTAGTGTTTGGCCAATTCAATTTTTGCTATGGCAGCACGGTGAACTTCATCAGGACCATCGGCCAAGCGAAGAATACGTTGCCAAGCATAGGCATAGGCTAAATCAAAGTCTTGGCAAACACCACCACCACCATGTGCCTGAATCGACCAATCAATAATTTTTGCGGCCATGTTTGGCGCTACAACTTTAATCATCGCGATTTCAGCCCTAGCAACCTTATTGCCAGAAACATCCATCGTCTGAGCAGCTTTGAGAGTTAAAAGACGTGCTTGATCAATCATGCACCTTGATTCAGCAATACGTTCATGCCAAACACCCTGCTCAGCAATTGGCTTACCGAAAGCTACACGCTCTTTTAAACGCTTACACATGGACTCTAAGGCACGTTCGGCAACACCAATCGACCGCATGCAATGATGAATCCGGCCAGGACCTAAACGGCCTTGAGCAATTTCAAAGCCACGACCTTCACCCAGAAGCATATTTGTTGCAGGTACACGAACATTATTCAGTACAACCTCCATATGACCGTGGGGGGCATCATCATAACCAAAGATAGAAAGAGGACGGATAATCTCTACACCGGGAGAATTAGACGGCACAAGAATCATCGATTGCTGTGCATGACGCGGGGCATCAGGATCTGTTTTACCCATCACAATGTAGATGGCGCACCTTGGATCACCGGCGCCAGAAGACCACCACTTACGACCATTAATGATGTATTCGTCGCCATCTCGCGTGATGCTACATTGAATATTCGTGGCATCACTGGAGGCAACATCAGGTTCCGTCATTAGAAAAGCCGAGCGAATTTTTCCTTTTAAGAGAGGCTCTAACCAAGCATCTTTTTGTGCTTCAGTTCCGTATCTCTCGAATGTTTCCATATTGCCAGTATCCGGCGCGTTGCAATTAAAAACCTCTGGGGCAATATGGGATCGCCCCATGATTTCACATAAAGGGGCATATTCCAAATTATTTAGGCCTTCTGGAGCACGCGAAGAGCGTGGTAGAAAGAGATTCCATAATCCAGCCGCTTGCGCTTTAGGTTTTAACTCTTCGATTAATTGGGAAGGGATCCAGGCATTACCAGCTTTGCGATTTACTGCAATCTCTTCATAAAAAGGATGTTCATTAGGATAAATGTGCTCATCCATGAAACTTAATAAGCGCTTTCTTAAATCTTCTACTTTGCTTGAATATGTAAAATCCACAAAATCCCCCCTAATATCAATTGATTAATTGTAAACTGTTAGCCTGAGTTTCAGTCAGATCCGCCGATTTATAGCTAATTTTAAAAAACATTGGTATAAATATAACTAATCAAACTACATTATTCAAAGCATGTTAATCATCTTATCTCCAGCAAAGACTCTAGATTTTGATGAATTCAAGTTACCTTTGCCGACCAGCGAGCCTGAATTTATTCCAGAGGCGAGTCAGCTCATTACTGAGTTAAAGAAGTATTCAGTGCAAGAAATTGCTTCTCTGATGTCACTTTCAGATAAGCTGTCAGCATTAAACGCCGCTCGCTATGCATCCTGGAGTAAGAAATTTACTGTTGAAAACAGTAAGGCTGCATTATTTGCTTTTAATGGTGATGTTTATGAAGGCTTGCAAGCAAGCACATTTACCAAAAAACACATGGAATTTGCACAGCGACATCTGCGTATATTGTCGGGTTTATATGGTGTATTAAAGCCATTAGATTTAATGCAAGCCTATCGCTTAGAGATGGGGACGCATTTAGCCACCAAAAAAGGTAAGGATCTTTATGAGTTTTGGGGGTCGAAAGTAACTGAAAAAATCCAATCTGATTTAAAAGCATTGAAGAAATCATTTCTGCTGAATTTAGCATCCGATGAATATTTCAAGGTTATTCAATCGAAGGAATTTGGATTTCCAATTATTTCTCCGGTCTTTCAAGATGAGAAAGATGGTAAGTTTAAAATTATTTCCTTCTATGCCAAAAGGGCAAGGGGATTGATGGCTAGGTATATCATTCAAAATTCGATTCAAGATTCTGATCAGTTAAGACACTTCGATCTTGAAGGTTATTGTTTTGTGCCAGAATTATCACAACCACATCAGCCTGTTTTCCAAAGAAAGCAAAGCAAATAATGCCCATTACCAAATCGACCCTTAAAACCAGTTCAGTAACACGTGTATCTTCGAAAGTAAGAAATACACCTGAAGTGGAAAAATTAGTGGCAGATGTGCTTGCATTGGCAGCTTCAGGTAGCAAAGTTGAGGATAATTTTTGGGAAACTAAATTGTTTGAGCGTCTCAATCGTTTATTGAGTAATCAAAATCAAGCGGTCTTAGATGCTTGCTTAGACCAGACATTCAAATCCCAAACAGCCGCGTTTGAAATACTCGCAGATGCTATTGAAACATCTGCCGAATCGATGCTTTACGAATTTGATGGAAAAACTTATGAGGTATTACTCTTAGCGATTCCAATCATTGCACAAACAAGGTATGCCATCCCCTCTGGTCCTATGCGTACAGGTTTAATTGCAGAGACGGTTGAGTATTTAAAAGACTTAGTACTGGCAAAACAAATTCATTTATCGATTGTTCCTTGGTTATATAGTATTGATCAAATACCTCAGTCGCATAGTCAAACAAGACTACTACTTGAGAAAATGGCTAAGTCTGCAGTTGAACAATCGGACGTTGTCTATCAATTAAAAGAAATGCCTGAAACTATTCCGGTACTTGCAGATCCTCGCTTTATCTTATGTGCTGTAGGGGTAGTGAAGGGGGATGCGATGTTCATCTGGCAATCTGAAGAGCAGATTCGTGTTGAAAGAAGTTTAGCGTTAAAACGTTGGCAAGTTGCGATGCACTCGGTATTAACCGAGGTATTGCCTGGCTGTGAGTTTGAAGTTTTATTACCGGATGCTTTTTTTACTAATTGTCGAGAAGCAGATAAAAAGGTCAGACCACTGAGTTTGACCGCTGCAGTAAATTATTTAGAGTCAACTCTAGGAGTAACGCCGGTTGAATTATCGTGTGTTGTGGCTGCATTTGGGAATGAGATAACAGATGAGTTCAGAATATCTTTCTCAATTAAAGGACATCCTGAGGTAATCTATGGTGTTGTATGGCCTTTATATGATCGTGAAACAGTATCTCTTGACGATATTGAAAGTGGCGGTAGTGGAAATACCACGATAGAACTTATTTCCGATACCTTGCATGAGGCAGGGGTTGGTGATGTTTTCAAACATGCGATGCTTTTTACACCTGAAATGTGTGAAGATTGTGGAGTGCCACTATTTCCGAATCGGTCAGCGGAGGTGGTTCATGCAGAAATGCCAGAAGACACACCTGCCCAGCAGTTGTTATTTCATTAAATCGACAGCTTTTGAATTATCTACCACGGGTAAATCAGCGTGTTTACAATAATCAAGTAAGCGTTGCCCAGCCTTACTATCGAAGAGCATTGCTTTGCCTGGAATAATGAACCAGTCATAGCGATGCACAATATCAGAAAAACGAGAAACCCCATTCAAGGCTTCAATACCAGTCATGGTGAAGAGTTTTCTATTAAACAAAAACAAATAGTTGTTGCCAGATTGCGCGGTTTTTACTTTGACATTATTTTCACAAGTCCAAACAGTCTCATTGCCAACCTTGAGCATCTCAAATTTTTTCTCATCCTCAGATAATGAAGTCATAGGCGTATTTTTAGAATTATTTTTTTGTGCAAACACATTTGTTTGAAAACCGAAGAGAAGAATTAATAAACATACACAGATCATCACATGTTGGGTAATGGCGGCATGCTTAACGGAATGATATTTAAGAGTGTTAATGATACGTTGATTCATATTTAATCAAACCAATCTAAAGAGTTCATTTGGGGGAAATTTTTCCCAGAGTTTTTTGCGCGTTGCAATACCATCCAATAGAAACGATAACTTGCTCTGTCATGGAGTTTACCATTGAACTGTATAGGGCCCCAATCGGCTTTTTGTGCAGTTAGCAAGATCTGAATTGCTTCATCGACGTGATGCACTTGTGGGCTAAAGGCATCCACAATAATAGGGATTTGGTTAGGGTGAATACTCCACTTACGCGTGTAACCAAAGAGATCTTTTGCTTGAATACAATCATCACGAATACGGGCCACATCATTAATTTCAGTGCAAACATTATGGGAAGGAATCTTAGCGAAGCGATGAGATGCGGCAGAAACCTCTAACATGGCTCTCGCAACTAAAGGGTGTTTGAATTGATCCACACTCATAGCGCTCGCCGGAATTGCACCGTAGTGTGCGGATACAAAGTCCATTAATCCAAAACTTAAGCATTCGACTTGGGCAAGAGAGGCTATATCAAAGGCGTCGGCTAATGACCCATGTGTTTCAATCAAAATATGAATGGGGATTTGTGTTGTTATTCCGTATTGCAATGCTTTCGAATTAATCTGTTCAATGAGGTGACTAACTTGAGTGGCAGATTCAACCTTCGGAATCGTTAAATAAGCTAAGCGATGTCCAGAGTTTTTTATTAATATATCAATATCTTGGGTAAAGTGTTGGCTTTGAGGGTCGTGAACACGAACGCCAACTCTACCAAATGCATTAGTAGAGCTATTGATGAGCTCAGAAACCAAATGAGCATGTTGCTCTTCTAGGCCAATGGGTGCGCCATCTTCGCAATCGAACGTTATATCAAAACAAGGCCCCATCTCTTGTTGAAGAGAAAGGGCTTTTTTCATGCGAGACTCAGTCCCGCAATAATGATCACAAACGGGCAAAGTTTTTGGGACTTTACCCTCAAACAGGACTTCAGAAGGATTCATCTTCAAAATTGAATCACAAAAGGTGTTTTACGCCGTCTTGTTCTTCCATTAATTCCTTCAATGTAAAGTCCATGCGTTCACGAGAGAACTCATCAACGGGTAAATCTTTAATTACAGTGTATTCACCATTGGCACAAGTCACTGGAACACCATACATCACCTCTTTAGGAATACCATAAGAGCCATCTGATGGAACGCCCATGGTTACCCATTTACCATTGGTACCTAAGTGCCAATCATGAATATGGTCGATTGCAGCGTTTGCAGCTGATGCTGCAGAGGATAATCCACGTGCTTCAATAATTGCAGCACCTCTTTTGCCTACTGTAGGTAAAAAAGTATTTTTATTCCACTCTTCATCATTGATCAACTCTTTGATTGCTTTACCACCAACGGTTGCAAAGCGATAGTCAGGGTACATGGTAGGGCTATGGTTACCCCAAACAACTAATTTTTCAATATCAGCAACGGCAGTATTTGATTTAGCAGCTAGTTGAGAAAGCGCGCGATTATGATCTAAGCGCAACATCGCAGTGAAATTTTTCGCGGGAAGATCAGGTGCGGATTTCATGGCAATATAGGCATTTGTATTTGCTGGATTACCAACTACTAATACTTTTACCGTTCTTTTAGCAACAGCGTTCAATGCTTTACCTTGCGCAGTAAAAATTTGCGCATTGGCGGAAAGTAAATCCTTTCTTTCCATACCAGGTCCACGAGGACGTGCGCCCACAAGAACAGCATAGTCAATATCTTTAAAGGCTGTCATTGGGTCACCATGAGCAGTCATACCCTGTAGTAATGGGAAAGCACAATCATCAAGCTCCATCATGACGCCTTTTAAAGCATTTTGAGCTTTTTCATCCGGAATTTCTAACAACTGCAAAATGACGGGTTGATCTTTACCAAGCATATCGCCATTGGCAATACGAAATAAAAGAGAATATCCAATTTGACCGGCTGCACCGGTTACTGCTACACGCAGGGCTGCTTTTGACATAACTTGCTCCAAAATAATTAAAAATAAAGGCTATTCGATAAAAAAACAGGTATTAATTTATCGCACAGTACATATATGATATCTATTATGGAAAGCAAACATGACAATTCATCAGATAAACATCTCGATTTGCCACTTTACGAACAAATAAAACGTAAGATTCTGTTGTCCTTAGAGCAAGGTGTCTGGAGTCCAGGTGAGCTCATTCCCAGTGAAGTAGAGTTAGCAAATTCTTATCATGTTAGTTCAGGGACCATTAGAAAAGCCATGGATGAGTTAGTTTCACAACATATTCTCATTCGACGGCAGGGAAGCGGTACTTTTGTTGCCACCCACCAAGAGGAGCAAAGTAAATATCGATTTTTGCATCTAGCCAACAGCCAAGGAAAGATGAAAGAATCCACCAACAAAATTCTATTGTGCTCTCATCAAAAGGCGCCTGAGGCGGTTTACAAAGCTTTTGAAATGCATCCAGATGACATTTTTGTCCATATAAGGCGATTAATGAGCTTTAATCTACAACCCATTGTATTTGAAGATATTTGGTTTCCATGCCCTATGTTTGAGAGCTTAAACTTAGAGTTATTACAAGTTTGGACTGGCACATTATATGGTCTGATAGAGAACCATTTTGGGATCCATATGATTCATGCCCAGGAGCGCATTTCTGCCGTGATGCCTACAGAAATTGCAAGAGAGTATCTTCAAATTGACAAAAGTATTCCCGTTCTTGATATTTTTAGGACCTCTTACAGTTATGGAGAAAAGCCAATTGAGGTCCGTCAGGCGCAATATGTCACGATGGAATATCATTACCTGAATTACTTGAGTTGATAGTTAATTGATGAATTAACTCAAGTTTTTTTGAAAAAAATTCACCAATTCGTAGGATATGACAAAATTACAATATATTCATAGCAATTAAAATAGAAACATCATAAATTTTTGTCAAAATATTTATACAGCCACTACAACGAACGAAGGTAAAACATGTCTGAAACTGTCGATACGACTCCTAAAAAGGCTCGCCCAGAATTCAAAAATATTGGGTATGGCCAAATATTAACTTCCTACAAATTGCCATGGTCTGGAAAGGTTTCTATATTGCATCGGGTTAGTGGGGCATTATTGTTTCTTTCTTTGCCTTTTATATTGTATTTATTCGATAAAAGCTTGACCTCTGAATTAAGTTTTTTCACTTTCTCCGAGGTAGTGGGAAACCCTATCGTTAAATTATTCATTCTTGCCCTCATATGGTCTTTCTTACACCATTTTTGTGCTGGTATTCGTTTTTTGATGTTGGATCTGCACAAAGGGATCGAAAAAAACCAAATTCAAAAATCTGCAGTTACCGTACTTGTTGTGAGTTTATCTCTCACGGCAGTACTTGGTGCAAAACTTTTTAACTTATTCTGAGGTCAAGATGTCAAAAAATAATATTGGCGCAAATCGACTCGTTGTTGGTGCGCATTACGGTTTAACTGAATGGTTACTGCAACGAGTAACCGCAGTGATTATGGTTATATTTACAGTTATTTTCTTAGCTGTTTATCTTCTTTACGGAAATGCTAGCTATGAAGGTTGGTCTAGCCTATTTGCAAATCAATTCATCAAAATCCTATCATTCCTTACATTGTTAAGTCTTTTCTATCATGCTTGGGTGGGTATTAGAGACATTTGGATGGATTACATAGGCTCTGCTGGACTTCGTTTAGCATTGCAAACTTTTACAGTATTGTGGCTAGTCGGATGTGCTGGCTACTCGGCTCAAATTCTTTGGAGGGTTTAAATGGCAGCTATAAAATCAGCAATTCCGCGCAGACGTTTTGATGTAGTTATCGTTGGCGCAGGTGGTGCAGGTATGCGTGCCTCATTACAGTTAGCAGAAGCAGGACTCAATGTTGCTGTTTTATCAAAAGTCTTTCCTACACGCTCCCATACTGTCGCTGCCCAAGGTGGTATTGGTGCATCCCTTGGAAACATGAGTGAAGATAACTGGCATTATCATTTTTATGACACTATCAAAGGTTCAGACTGGTTAGGTGACCAGGATGCTATTGAGTTTATGTGCCGTGAAGCGCCAAAAGTCGTGTACGAACTTGAGCACTTTGGGATGCCTTTTGACCGAAATGCAGACGGTACCATTTACCAGCGGCCGTTTGGCGGACACACAGCCAACTATGGTGAAAAAGCGGTTCAACGCGCATGTGCTGCGGCTGATAGAACTGGTCATGCGATGTTGCACACTTTATACCAAAGAAACGTTAGAGCACGCACACAATTTTTTGTCGAGTGGATGGCGCTCGATTTAATCCGTGATGCAGATGGCGATGTGCTTGGCGTAACTGCAATGGAGATGGAAACTGGTGATATTCACATTTTAGAAGCCAAATGTACGATGTTTGCGACTGGTGGTGCTGGCCGTATCTGGCAAGCTTCGACCAATGCCTTCATTAACACTGGCGATGGTATGGGAATGACTGCTCGTGCAGGTATTCCACTAGAAGATATGGAATTTTGGCAATTTCACCCAACTGGTGTAGCCGGTGCAGGTGTCCTCCTCACTGAAGGATGTCGTGGCGAAGGAGGCATTCTTCGTAACAAGGATGGTGAGCGCTTTATGGAGCGTTATGCCCCAACTCTAAAAGATTTAGCGCCAAGAGACTTTGTATCTAGGGCAATGGATCAAGAGATCAAAGAAGGACGAGGCTGTGGGCCAAATGCTGATTATGTCGTATTAGATTTAACCCATATTGGTGCTGAGACCATTCATAAACGTTTACCATCAGTTTATGAGATTGGGATTAACTTTGCGAACGTTGATGTCACCAAAGAGCCGATTCCGGTTGTGCCAACGATTCATTACCAAATGGGTGGCATACCAACAAATATCCATGGTCAAGTGGTAGCACCTAAAAACGGTAATCCAAATGCAGTTGTCAATGGTTTTTATGCAGTAGGAGAGTGCTCTTGCGTTTCTGTGCATGGTGCTAATCGACTTGGAACAAACTCTTTACTTGATTTATTGGTATTTGGCCGTGCCGCAGGAAACCATGTTGTAGCTTCCGCAATCAAGCAAAAAGAGCACAAACCATTACCTGCTGATGCAGCCGAC
Source organism: Burkholderiaceae bacterium (assembly GCA_947450225.1). Lineage (GTDB taxonomy): Bacteria > Pseudomonadota > Gammaproteobacteria > Burkholderiales > Burkholderiaceae > Polynucleobacter. Next base: position 24,349 of record CANFUO010000001.1, read on the forward strand.
TACTCCCTATCTAGAGTTGCTGCTTTAGATGACTCCACCTCTGGTGAATATACACAAGATGTAGCAAACGATATCCGTAACGCTATGCAAAAACATTGCGGCGTATTTCGGACGCAAAAGATTATGGATGAAGGTGTTGCGACGATGGCTGTTTTAACAGAAAAAGCCAAATCGATTCACTTAAAAGATAAATCGAAAACCTTCAATACAGCTCGCGTTGAAGCACTAGAGTTGGCTAATTTAGTAGAGGCAGCTAATGCAACAATGTACTCGGCAGCGGCAAGACAAGAAAGTCGTGGCGCACATGCGCATGATGACTGCCCTGATCGTGATGATGAAAACTGGATGAAACACAGTCTCTGGTTTAAAGAAAATAATCGACTGGAATATAAACCAGTCAATCTTCAGCCATTAACTGCTGAGTCTATTCCACCTAAAGTTCGCACATTCTAAAAGGTTAATCATGAGTCAAACAAGAATTTTTGAAGTCTATCGCTACGATCCTGATCAGGATGCGGCACCCCGTATGCAGACCTATGAGTTAGAGCTCGACGGTACCGAAAGAATGTTACTTGATGCCCTCATCAAGCTTAAAAAATTAGATGAAACCTTATCATTTCGCCGCTCCTGTAGAGAGGGTGTTTGTGGATCTGACGCCATGAACATCAACGGTAAAAATGGTTTGGCTTGTTTAACTAATATGTTGACATTACCGAATAAAATCACACTCCGCCCATTGCCAGGATTGCCTGTTGTAAGAGATATGATTGTTGATATGACGAATTTTTTCAAGCAATATCACTCCATTCGTCCATATTTAGTTAACGATACTCCGCCGCCAGAAAAAGAGCGCTTACAGTCGCCAGAAGAGCGTGACGAGTTAAACGGTTTATATGAATGTATTTTGTGCGCCTCATGCTCAACTGCTTGCCCATCATTTTGGTGGAATCCAGATAAGTTTGTAGGTCCAGCTGGTTTGTTACAAGCCTATCGTTTCATTGCGGATAGTCGTGACCAAGTCACGAGTGAGCGCCTTGATAACCTAGAAGACCCATATCGGTTATTTCGTTGCCACACCATTATGAATTGTGTTGATGTTTGTCCTAAAGGATTAAATCCAACGAAGGCTATCGGTAAAATTAAGGAATTGATGGTACGTCGTTCAGTATGATGGCAGATGCACAAACCCTTTCTAGACTCCGTTGGAGTGCAAGAAGGGGTTTACTGGAAAATGATTTGTTTCTAGAAAGATTTTTTAATCGTTTTATTGATACGTTGTCGATGGAAGATGTTTTTTCCATTGATCAATTATTAGATTTAAGCGATAACGATTTGTTGGATTTGTTTTTAAAAAGAAAAGAGCCTCAGGGGGCCTTAGACAACCCTGGTGTATTAAAAGTTTTACAGATGATGCGACAACTGTAAAATTAAATGATTAAGATGAAAAAGTAATTGAGATGTATTCACATAATATAATGAATTAACAGGAAGGAAATCCCGTAATGACACCCTCTGATATTAAAGCCACTCTTTCATTTTCTGACGGCTCGCCAGCTATTGAAATGCCTATTTACAAAGGTACAGTAGGACCAGACGTCATTGATATTCGCAAATTATATGGACAGACAGGTAAGTTCACTTATGATCCTGGGTTTATGTCCACGGCTTCTTGTAACTCAAAAATTACTTTTATTGACGGTGACAAGGGCGAGTTACTCTATCGTGGATATCCGATTCAAGACCTAGCAGAAAACTGCGATTTTCTTGAAACTTGTTTTTTATTATTAAATGGTGAATTACCTAATAAAGAAGAAAAACATGCCTTTGACGACATGGTGATGCATCACACGATGGTTCATGAGCAAATGCAATTTTTCTTAAGAGGTTTTCGTCGCGATGCCCACCCGATGGCGGTTTTGACCGGCTTAGTAGGTGCAATGGCTGCTTTTTACCATGATGGATTAGATTATACAAATCAAAAAGTAAGAGAAATTGCCCAGATTCGTTTAATCGCAAAAATGCCGACATTAGTCGCGATGTCCTATAAATACTCCATAGGCCAACCGTTCATCTATCCACGTAATGAGCTATCCTACACAGCTAATTTCATGAGAATGATGTTCGCTAATCCTTGTGAAGAGTACAAAGTTAACGAAGTTTTAGTTCGTGCTTTAGATAGAATTTTTATTTTGCATGCTGATCATGAACAAAATGCATCAACGTCTACAGTTCGCCTAGCTGGCTCTTCTGGAACAAATCCTTTTGCAGCAATTGCTGCTGGTGTTGCCTGCTTATGGGGCCCGGCACATGGTGGCGCCAATGAAGCTTGCTTACAGATGTTAGAGTCGATTCAAGCAATGGGCGGCGTTGAAAAAATTGGTGAGTATATCGCTCAAGTAAAAGATAAAGACTCCGGCGTTCGTTTGATGGGATTTGGTCATCGTGTGTATAAAAACTTTGATCCCCGCGCTAAATTAATGCGTGATACTTGCTATGAAGTATTAAACGAGCTTGGCTTACAAGACGATCCATTATTCAAGTTAGCAATGACACTTGAGAAAATTGCCCTTGAAGATGAATACTTTGTTAGCCGTAAACTCTATCCAAACGTTGATTTTTACTCAGGAATTGTGCAGCGAGCATTAGGTATCCCTACTGATATGTTTACCTGTATATTTTCATTAGCTAGAACAGTTGGTTGGATAGCGCAATGGGAAGAGATGATTACCGATTCTGAGTATAAAATTGGTCGTCCCCGTCAATTATTTAACGGTTATACAACAAGACATATTAAAAGCTAAGAGGAGATTGCATGGCGCGTACCTTATATGACAAACTTTGGGACGACCATGTGGTCTGTGCAGAAGAGGATGGTACTTCGGTTTTATACATTGACCGTCACTTATTGCATGAAGTAACTAGTCCACAAGCTTTTGAGGGTTTAGAGCTGGCTTCTCGCAAGATATGGAGAAATTCAGCCAATTTAGCTGTTTCTGACCACAACGTACCGACAACTGATCGAAGCCAAGGTATTAGTGATCCAATTTCAAAGCTCCAGGTTGATACCCTTGACGCTAACTGTGATCGTTTAGGGATCACACAATACAAAATGCACGACCTCCGTCAAGGCATTGTCCACGTGATCGGCCCTGAGCAGGGTGCAACACTTCCTGGTATGACAATTGTTTGCGGTGATTCCCATACAAGTACCCATGGCGCATTTGGTGCCTTGGCATTTGGAATCGGCACCTCTGAGGTAGAACATACTTTAGCAACACAAACTTTACTCATGAAAAAGAGTAAAAATATGTTAATTAAAGTTGATGGAAAACTTCCTCAAGGTTGTACCGCTAAAGATATGGCTCTGGCTATTATTGGGAAAATTGGTACTGCTGGAGGGACTGGTCATACGATTGAATTTGCAGGGGAAGCCATTTCGCTATTATCAATGGAGGGTCGCATGACACTCTGTAATATGTCTATTGAGGCTGGTGCTCGGGCTGGTTTAATCGCTGTTGATGAAAAAACAATTGAATATGTCCAAAATCGTCCATATGCCCCGACTGGTCAGGCTTGGAGTTTAGCGATTCAATATTGGCGTGGTTTGCATACAGATCCAGGCGCGGTATTTGATCAGGTAGTCAATCTGCGTGCTGAAGAGGTTAAACCTCAAGTGACTTGGGGTACTTCTCCCGAGATGGTGTTATCGATTGATGATCGCATCCCTGATCCAGAAAAAGAAAAAGATCCTAATAAACGTTCTGCGATTGAAAGAGCCCTTGTTTATATGGGCTTGACTCCAAATACTTCGATGGATTCCATCATGATAGATAAAGTATTTATTGGATCATGCACCAATAGTCGTATCGAGGATATACGAGCAGCCGCAAAGGTTGTGGAGCGCATTGGCAAGAAAGTTGCTCCGAACGTGAGGTTAGCCATTGTTGTTCCTGGTTCTGGACTAGTGAAAGCTCAAGCAGAGAAAGAGGGCTTAGATAAACTCTTTATTGCCGCAGGTTTTGAATGGCGCGAACCTGGTTGTTCGATGTGCTTGGCAATGAATGCAGATCGTTTAGAGCCCGAAGAGCGTTGCGCATCGACATCTAATCGAAACTTCGAAGGACGTCAAGGCACAGGTGGAAGAACTCATCTTGTTAGCCCAGCAATGGCCGCAGCAGCAGCAATTGAAGGCCATTTTGTAGATGTGCGTAAAATTGCTTAATCATCTTATTAACAAAGGGGACTCTATGAAATTAATTCAATCTGTCTTGTTGATGGCGGTATCTTTATCCTTGGCATCTTGTGGAACATTTGAAGGCATGGGTAAAGATCTTCAAAGCTTGGGCAAAACGATAGAAAAATCGGCAGCCCCAAGTACTAAAATTGAGGAAGTTAAGCCTGTTCAGGAGCCATCTGGAGCAGTTGTTACCCCCATAAAATAATTAAGAAATCATATGCAAGCTTTTAAAGTACATCAAGGACTCATAGTTCCCCTAGACCGAGAGAATGTCGATACAGACGCGATCATACCTAAGCAGTTTCTAAAATCGATTGCTAGAACGGGTTTTGGTCAAAACTTATTTGATGCCTGGCGATATTTAGACCCAGGAGAACCAGGCGTTGACTGTACTAATCGTCCACTTAACCCTGATTTTGTCCTCAATCAGGGACGTTATCAAGGCGGTAGTATCTTGATGGCGCGAAAAAACTTTGGTTGTGGAAGCTCTAGAGAGCATGCCCCTTGGGCGCTTGTTCAGTATGGTTTTAGAGCTGTGATCGCGCCAAGCTTTGCGGATATATTCATGAACAACTGCTACAAAAATGGTTTGTTACCTATTGTTTTAACAAGCTCTCAAGTAGATCATTTGTTTAATGAAACATTTTCATTTAATGGCTATCAAGTAACGATTGATTTAGAAAAACAAATAGTCATTGCTGCAGATGGTCGAACTTATGATTTTGATATCACGCCATTTCGTAAATACTGTTTACTCAATGGCTTAGACGATATTGGACTAACTTTACGACATTCAGATAAGATCAAGCAATTCGAAGCCCAACGTCTTCTTAAAATGCCTTGGTTAGACACAAAACTTCCTTAACGCTTGGATTATTTATGAAAATTGCAGTTTTGCCAGGGGACGGTATAGGTCCAGAAATCATTGCTCAAGCAAGAATGGTATTGGACGCTCTTGGGGAGTCTTTTGAAATTGAAGAGTCCCCTGTTGGTGGAGCAGGATATGAAGCTTATGGACATCCTTTGCCGGAAAAGACCTTAGCCTTAGCGAAAGCTGCCGATGCAATATTATTTGGCTCTGTTGGAGATTTTAAATACGACACATTGCCAAGAGAGTTAAGACCAGAGCAAGCTATCTTAGGTTTACGTAAACACTTGTCTTTATTTGCGAACTTAAGGCCTGCTATTTGTTATCCAGAACTCACCGCAGCTTCGTCCTTAAAAGCAGAAATAGTATCTGGCTTAGATATTTTGATTGTCCGTGAACTCAATGGCGACGTTTATTTTGGTTCACCCAAAGGTATTCGTACGGCAACTGATGGGCTTTTTCCAGGCGCACGAGAAGGCTTTGATACGATGCGATATAGTGAACCAGAGGTTAGACGAATCGGTCAAGTTGCCTTTGCTGCAGCACAAAAGAGAAATAAAAAAATCTGTAGTGTAGATAAATCCAATGTCTTAGAGACTTCACAGTTATGGCGAGAAGTGATGATTGAACTTGGTAAGTCATATCCCGATGTTGAGTTAACGCACATGTATGTTGACAATGCTGCTATGCAGTTGGTGAAAGCTCCCAAAGCTTTTGATGTTGTGGTGACCGGTAATTTATTTGGGGATATTTTGTCTGATGAAGCAGCAATGTTAACTGGCTCCATCGGCATGCTCCCTTCCGCATCATTAGATATTAACAATAAAGGCTTATATGAGCCCAGTCATGGCTCAGCCCCAGATATCGCTGGTAAGGGAATAGCTAATCCATTAGCAACGATACTTTCTTCGGCAATGATGCTTCGATATTCGCTAGGCAAAGAAGAGCAAGCGCTCAGAATTGAGAAAGCCGTGCAACAGGTGTTAGCTAAGGGATATCGAACTGCAGATATCTATACAACTGGAACACAGAAGGTTGGTACCGCAGAAATGGGTCAAGCCGTTTTAGCCGCGCTTGGCTGATTCGCAGAATTTATCCCTCAAGGGCTCAGAAGTAATAAAATAGAGTTCTGTTAATTAATTTTTTTAAAGGTTTTGTAATGGCACTTCCAGTGGTGGGCTTGGTTGGTTGGCGAGGTATGGTCGGTAGCGTCTTATTGGAGAGGATGCTAGTTGAGAATGACTTTTCGTTCTTTGAGCCCATATTTTTTAGCACGAGTAACGTAGGCGGCAAGGTTCCCACATTTGCCGGTCAAGTGATCACTAAAAATGAAGAAATCTTACAAGATGCCAATAGCATAGAAGCCCTAAAAAAATGTGACTACATTATTTCAACGCAGGGTGGTGATTACACCAAAGCGACGTTTGAGCCCCTCAGGGCGAGTGGCTGGAAGGGACATTGGATCGACGCAGCAAGTTCACTTCGTATGAAGTCTGACGCAGTGATTGTTCTTGATCCAGTGAATCGTCATGTGATTGATCAAGCCTATACACAAGGCAATCGTAATTGGATTGGTGGGAACTGTACTGTTAGTTTGATGTTGCTTGGTTTGCATGGCTTATTTAAAGCAGGAATAGTTGAATGGATGAGTGCCATGACTTATCAAGCGGCTTCTGGGGCCGGCGCTCAGAATATGCGCGAATTATTGCAGCAAATGGGCTATTTGTTCAATAGTGTTCAATCAGATTTAGACAATCCAGGCTCTGCAATTTTGGACATTGACCGTGAAGTGACGAAATCACTGCAAAGTAATGAATATCCTAAATCACATTTTAGAAACACTCCCTTAGCTGGCAGTCTCATTCCTTGGATTGATGTACCCGTAGAAAATGGGCAAACTAAAGAGGAGTGGAAAGGTGGAGCCGAGTGTAATAAGATTTTGGGTTTACCGCCATTTAGAGAAGCTGGTAGCATACCCATTGACGGAATTTGCGTCAGAGTAGGTGCGATGAGATGTCACTCTCAAGGCTTAACGATTAAATTAAAAAAACATGTGCCGATTAACGAAGTAGAGCAACTAATCGCGCAAGCAAATGAATGGGTAAAAGTAGTACCCAATGAACGAGAAATGACAGAGCGTTATTTAACTCCTGCAAGCGTTACGGGTACCTTACAGATTCCGGTGGGCCGAATACATCAATTAGCAATGGGCCCGGAATATATCGGTGCATTTACGGTTGGTGACCAATTATTATGGGGTGCTGCCGAGCCGCTTCGGCGAATTTTGCGCATTTTATTGGAAGCAAAATAATGAAACTAAAGCTTCATATGAAATTTTTTCTATTAATATGTGGCCTATTTTTTTATTGCCCCTCCTTTGCTGTGTCCCTTGGATCACTCAGCGTTGAATCTTCACCCAACGAAAATTTACAAGCAAAAATAGCAATTCTGATGAGTGCTCAAGAATCAAAGTCACTGGGCACCCTACAGGCAAATTTAGCAAATCGTGCGGCTTATGAAAAGTTTGGTATTGCAATACCAAGTAATGATTTGGCGCCACAAATAACGATACAAAACGACAATGTGGGTAAGCCCAGTGGCATTGTTTTAAAGTTTTCTAAAAATAATTCTGAATTAGAAAAAGCTTTTAATGACATCGTCATTGAATTAACCTGGTCTTCAGGTCAGTTAGTGCGTGTGTATACCGTTCTGAATACTCAGGCTAAAGAAATTAAAGTGCAGGCTGGTGACAATTTGGTCAATATTGTGAATCAAGTAATGTCTAATATTGACGGAGTTGATTTTAATCAGACATTAGTCGCTTTATATCGTTTAAATCCAAAGGCTTTTTTTGCCGGTAATATTCACCGTTTAAAACAAGGTGAAACATTGCAGTTGCCTACCGCGACAATGGCTGCTTCGATACCTGAGCAAGAGGCAAGAGAGTTTGTTGCATCTGGGGCTAAAAACTACCGCGAGCGGCAATTCAATAACTCTTCAGATGCAGTATTGAGTGCAAATAATAGAACTTATCAACAAGCGCAGTTAAAAGACTCCTTCAAAGATCGTTTAAAGATAGGTTCTTCGCAAACTGAGACTGAGCAATCGGTCAATCAAGCAAAATTAAACGAAGATTTTATCGCCCAGCAAAAAATGTTGGAAGAAGCTCAACAACGAATTGCTGAGCTTGAGCGCAATATAGCCGACTTAAAAGAAATTAATGCAAAAAAAATAGCGTCATCACAACGCGTTGAATTTGGGCAGTATGGGCTTCTAATTGGAGTTCTAGCCCTGACAGGCATCTTCTTATTTGGGGTGTTGCGTCGATCCACTCCATATCAGCCCCCACAGAGAAATATGATGCCTGCAGTACCTACGATGAACACGGAAGCTTACTTCCCCAGCTTAAAAGTTCCTGCAGAAGAAGTTGACGAACCAGTGGTAAGTATTAGCCAGGAGGCTGCGCAGGTTGCGCATCAACAAATGCCTGATCACGTCAAGGCGCTTTTTACAAATATTGATTTAAATTTACCAGCGAACACATCAACTATTGTTCAGCCAACCAGTCCTATTGCTTCGGAAAATAGCCCCAAAGGGCCAACAAACACGGGTGCCTTCTCTTTAGATTTAAGTGTTGTCAATCCGCACCCAGATTCAACATCTGTTGGCATATCCCAGCCCATTCTAAATACCGACGAACAAAAAGTTCGTTTAAATCTTGCGCGCTCCTATATCAAAATTAAAGATTTTGAAACAGCAAGAATTCTATTAACAGATTTAGTACAACTAGGAACAACCGCGGATACGGAAGTATTTGCACAAGCCTCACAGCTTTTGATGGAAATTTCGTGATTTTTCAAGCACCACATACGATTAGCAATGAATTAAAGCGCATTGCCATCGGCATTCAATATGATGGCTCCTCTTTTTCCGGTTGGCAAAGTCAAGTTACACATCGAACCGTACAAGATCATATTGAATCAGCCATTACCCATTTCATTGGTGGGTTTGAAGAAAAGACAATCCGCTTAACGGCGGCAGGAAGAACAGATAGTGGGGTTCATGCATTGGGGCAAGTTGCCCATTTTGATACCGTAGTTGAGCGTCCTGATTGGTCATGGGTACGAGGCTTAAATAATTTTTTACCAAGCTCTATATCCATACAATGGGCAAAACAAGTCCCTATAGAATTTGATGCAAGGTTTAGTGCGTTTGAGAGATCGTATGTCTATTTTTTACTCACATCTCCCGTAAAAATATCTTTATTACATCAAAAGGCTGGATACCATATGTTGCCACCTACCCAAACATTAAAGATTGAAGAAATGCGAAAAGCGAGTCAATATTTGATAGGTGAGCATGATTTTTCCTGTTTTAGATCCTCTGAGTGTCAGAGTAAAACCCCCATCAAGACAATCTACCAAATAGACATCGTAGAAGAAGGCCCCAAAGTGTTTCTCTTTTTACGTGCCAACGCATTTTTACACCATATGGTCAGAAATATTGTAGGCAGCCTTTTACACGTTGGTATAGGTAAGCAAACCGCTGAGTGGTTTTCAGAACTTTTGTTAAAAAAAGATAGAGCATTTGCCGCCCCAACATTTTCTGCAGATGGCTTGTACTTGGCCCATGTCGGTTATCCTAGCCAATATGGAATACCGGCACCTAGTTTTGAGCACTGCGCTATCCCATCTGCCTATTTATATCAAGCGTTTCCTTTGGCGAAACAGGGGGTAGAGATATGAGTCTAGTGGAATATGACCCACGAGTTACCCGGATCAAAATTTGTGGCCTTAGTACACCTGCAGATGTCCAAATGGCCATGGAGTTACAAATTGATGCAATTGGACTGGTCTTTTATCCACCAAGTCCTCGCCTTCTCAATATGACACAGGCATTTGAATTATCACGACTCCATCATGGGCAACTCCAAAATGTAGCTTTAGTTGTCGATGCGGACGATGATTTAGTAAAGTCTATCAAAGAACATTGTTTGATTGATATTTGGCAATTTCATGGCAATGAAAGTGCTGAGCGTTGTGCTCAAATTGCTGGCAATCAATTATGGATAAAAGCAGCTAGAATTGATGAAAACTTCCAATTAGACAAATTTTCCCTACAATATAGGGATGCTTCTGCCTGGATATTAGATGCCTTAGTCGATGGGTATGGTGGTGGCGGAAAAACATTCAATTGGGATTTAATACCGAGAACATGGATAAAAGAAAACGCGCATCGGGTCGTTTTGAGTGGTGGATTGAACGCACACAATGTAGCTGAGGCGATTTCGCATTTTCGGCCCTTAGGGGTAGATGTATCGAGTGGGGTTGAAATTTCCAAAGGGAAAAAAGATCCCGAATTAATGAGAAAATTTGTAATGCAAGTCAAGCAGATGAATCGATCTTCTGACTAGTATAAAAAGGACCAATTATGTATGACTTTCCCGATAAAAGAGGCCATTTTGGGCCATACGGCGGCGTTTTTGTATCAGAGACTTTAATCTTTGCATTAGAGGAACTTAAACAAATTTACGCAAAATACCAGCATGACCCTGAATTCAATGCTGAGTTTCATCGTGAATTAAAGCATTTTGTGGGACGTCCTAGCCCCATTTATCATGCCAAAAGATGGAGTGAGCAAGTAGGTGGAGCGCAAGTGTATTTTAAGCGTGAGGATTTAAACCATACTGGAGCTCACAAAATCAATAATGTTATTGGCCAAGCATTATTGGCTAAAAAAATGGGCAAGCCGCGTATCATCGCTGAAACCGGAGCAGGTCAACACGGCGTAGCTACGGCCACGATATGTGCGCGATTTGGACTTGAGTGTGTCATTTATATGGGTAGCGTTGATGTGGAGCGGCAAGCACAAAACATCTATCGGATGAAATTATTAGGGGCAACCGTTGTACCTGTTGAATCCGGTTCTAAGACATTAAAAGACGCCTTAAATGAAGCGATGCGTGACTGGGTCACCAATGTTGATAATACTTTTTATATCATTGGCACAGTAGCAGGGCCCCATCCATACCCAATGATGGTCAGAGATTTTCAGAGCGTGATTGGGAACGAATGTATCGAACAGATGCCCCAAATGACGGGTGGACAACCTGATTACGTCCTTGCTTGTGTAGGCGGAGGATCAAATGCGATGGGTATTTTCTATCCATACATTAATTATCCAGATGTCAAACTCATTGGCGTTGAAGCTGCTGGATCAGGAATCGGCACAGGTAAACATGCGGCCGCTTTATGTGCGGGAACACCAGGTGTATTACATGGTAATCGAACCTACTTAATCCAAGATGCAGATGGCCAAATTATGGAAACACATTCCATCTCGGCAGGGCTTGATTACCCCGGTGTGGGTCCAGAGCATGCCTGGTTAAAGGATATAAACCGAGCAACTTATACGGCAGTAACAGATGAAGAAGCCTTAGCCGCCTTTCATACCTGTTGTCAGATTGAAGGCATTATTCCGGCACTAGAAACTAGTCACGCAATTGCTTATGCATTTACCTTAGCCAAAACTTTACCCAAAGATAAAACTATCTTAGTTAATCTCTCGGGGCGTGGCGATAAAGACATGCATACTGTTGCTCAAGCAGACAAAATCAAACTATCTCCGGCATAAGGAACTCTATTCATGGGTCGTATCGATACCGTATTTAAACAACTCAAATCATCTGGCAAGAAGGGGCTGATTCCTTTTATAACGGCTGGAGATCCAGAGTTATCGATGACAGTACCTGTCATGCATGCCTTAGTTGAATCTGGGGCGGACATCATTGAATTAGGAATACCTTTTTCTGATCCGATGGCCGATGGTCCCGTTATCCAAAGGGCTTCTGAGCGGGCCTTAGCTAATGGGATGAATTTAGCCCAATGTTTGCAGATGGTTAAAACCTTTCGAGCAACAAATCATGAGACACCAGTTGTATTAATGGGTTATGCAAACCCCATAGAGCATATGGGTATTGGGTTATTTACAGAGCGCGCTAAAGAAGCTGGAGTAGATGGTGTTTTGGTTGTCGATTATCCACCAGAGGAATGCGAAGAATTTTCTGCCCAATTGCATAGTGCTGGATTATCACCAATTTTTTTATTAGCGCCGACGTCATCACCGGAGCGCATACAACAAGTCGCGAAAGTCTCTAGTGGATATATATATTACGTCTCACTAAAAGGTGTTACTGGCTCGAGTAACATAGACACAGCAGAAGTAGAGAGCATTACACAACTGATACGATCACAAACTAAAACACCTCTTGCCATTGGCTTTGGGATTCGGGATGCGCAATCAGCTAAAAAACTCAGTAAAAGTGCTGACGCTGTAATTATTGGCAGTAAACTTGTGCAAATATTAGAAGAGTCATCGCCACAGACAAGGTTACAATCACTTAAGAACTTTATTCTTGAAATACGCACAGCGTTAGATGAGTCATCAAACACTACATCTTGAATAAATAGAAGAGGAATGATATGAGTTGGATAGATAAATTATTACCTCCACAGATTCAGCAAACGGACCCTAGTCTAAGAAAAACTGTCCCTGAAGGATTGTGGGTTAAGTGCGTATCTTGCGAATCGGTATTGTATCGAACTGATATAGAAGCAAACCAATACGTGTGCCCAAAGTGTAATCATCATATGCGCATCAAGGCAAGACTCCGCTTAGATTATTTGTTGGACAAAGAAGGGCGTTATGAAATAGGTCAAGAAGTATTACCGCTTGATTCATTACGATTTAAAGATACAAAAAAGTATCCAGATCGTTTACAAGATGCAATGGATGCAACAGGTGAGACAGATGCCATGGTCGTTTTGGGTGGTTCGATTCACACCTTACCGGTTGTGATTGCTTGTTTTGAATTTGAGTTCATGGGTGGCTCAATGGGTTCAGTCGTCGGTGAGCGTTTTGTAAGGGGAGCACAATCTGCATTAGATCAAAAAATTCCATTTATTTGTATTTGTGCAACGGGTGGTGCCCGCATGCAAGAAAGTCTTTTATCCCTTATGCAAATGGCCAAAACCAATTCAATGTTGACCAAGCTGGCCAAAGCTAAATTGCCTTACATTAGTGTTTTAACAGATCCAACCATGGGTGGTATCTCTGCCAGTTTTGCATTTATGGGTGATGTCGTGATGGCAGAGCCTCGTGCCCTTATCGGTTTTGCTGGACCCCGTGTGATAGAGCAAACCGTTCGTGAAAAGTTACCAGAAGGATTTCAACGATCAGAGTTTTTGTTACAAAAAGGTGGCATTGACATGATTGTCGATCGCCGTCAAATGCGCGCTGAAATTGCAAACTTACTCGCTCTATTACAAAAACAATCCATAGACTCAATCGCATAATATTCTCGTGTTTTCAAAAGATCCGCTTTATTTTCCAGACTTAAACACGTGGTTAGCTTTCTTAGAAAAGGCACATCCTGTCGGAATTGACATGGGATTAACTCGGATTAAGCAAGTTCAGGTGGCCCTCAATTTTCAGTTTAACTGCCCAGTCATCACAGTTGCAGGAACCAATGGTAAGGGCTCGACATGTGCATTTCTGGAAGCCATTCTATCTGAAGCTGGGTATAAAGTAGGGTGTCACACATCACCGCACTTGATTGAATTTTCAGAACGAGCAAGGATAGGGCGTTTAAATGTTTCTGAAGACTTGTTATTAAAGCACTTTAGGGAAGTAGAGCGAGCAAGAGCCTCTTTGCCTGAACTTGTAAGCCTGACTTACTTTGAATTTACTACCTTAGCCATCATGCATTTATTTGCTAGCCAAGCATTAGATGTTGTTATCTTAGAAGTGGGCTTAGGTGGCAGATTGGATGCTGTCAATATTATTGATGCAGATTGTGCCGTAATCACTAGTATTGATCTTGACCATACAGAGCTTTTGGGAAATACACGCGAGTTAATTGCTCTTGAAAAGGCGGGCATTATGCGCGCAGGAAAAATTGCTATTTGCGCAGATCCCGTTCCACCAAGCACATTAGTAGCTCATGCAGACGATTTGGGCGTTGATCTTTGGTTACATGGACGCGACTTTAACTTTTCTGGAGACCAACAACAGTGGGCCTGGTCAGGTAGAATAAGGCGTGTCAATGGCTTGGCCTATCCAGCACTTCGAGGTGCAAATCAGCTTTTAAATGCCTCTGCTGCCATTGCGACCCTCATGAGTCTGCGCGAGAGGTTGCCAATCGGCGTACAAGCAATACGAAATGGCTTCGCTATGGTTGACTTGCCAGGAAGATTCCAAGTACTTCCTGGACAGCCTACGGTGGTCTTAGATGTTGCACATAACCCACATGCAAGTAGTGCACTAGCAGCAAGTTTAGACAAAATGGGCTATTTTCCTTTTACCCATGCCATCTTTGGAGTCATGGCAGACAAGGATATTGAAGGGGTCATCAGACCCATGTTGGGAATAGTTGATTATTGGCATTGTGTTGACTTGCCCACTCCACGGGCGGCTAGTGCCATGCAAATTAGGCAGGTATTAGAAAATTTAGGGGTAAAAAACTCACCAGAATCAGGAATTACTACCGATACCAGCGTTACGCTTGGATATCAAAAAACCATCGATGGGCTTGGTCAAAATGATAGAATACTCGTATTCGGATCTTTCTTAACAGTTAGTGCTGTAATGAGCTTACTTAAATTACAAAAGCATTGAAATACCTCTAAATGTGTAGATAAAAATTAATGATTTCATTTCTAAAATTTAAAAAGAAAAATTCCACAGATGCAAATCAGTCTCGAACAGAGCCTTCAATGCAATCTCGTCGGCAGGTGGTAAGTGATGATGACCAAGAAGAGTTAGCTGAAAATCCTGAAGTGCAACGATCACGACACCGACTTTTAGGGGCGGGTTTTTTGTTACTGCTTGCTATTGTAGGATTACCTAGAGTATTTGATTCTGAGCCTAAAAAAATTAAAAATGATGTTGTTTTAAAAGTTGTTAGTTCTGTAAGTGATGCGGCAAACACAGTGGATGAAAAAAAAATCACAACCATCACGCCGTCATCACCATTAGTTCCTGAAGAGACAGTTGTTAGCACAACCAAAAAGACAGACATTGTTGAATCTAAAACCAACAAAAACAACATGGATAACGGCGAAGTAGTTGTATCCGAATCCACGACAAAAGAAGTAGATAAATCCAAAGCAAAATTTTATATACAAGTTGCAGCATATTCATCCAATGATCGTGTGAAGAAGATGTCTTCTAAGTTAAAGGAATTAAAAATCTCTAGCTATGTAATCGAGAGAAAAAAAGAATCTGACGGCACCTCTTTATATTTATTACGATCAGGACCATATACGAGTCGTGATGATGCTCAAGTCGCAGTGAAGAAAATGGTGGAGCTTGAGCTTGCACCTAAAATTATAGAAATGAAAACACCTCAGTAATGAATACATTTGCCTTTACCACTATCGACTTTATTGTTATCGGAATTATTGCTTTTTCTGCAATCCTGGGATTAATTCGGGGATTTATAAAAGAAGCATTCTCTTTAGTTGGTTTTGCACTAGCAATGTATTTAGCTTATCGTTTTTCTGGTGAAGTCGCAACAAGATGGTTAAGCAGTATTACTGGAGGGGTCACTGCACAACATGTGTTGGCATTTATTGGCCTATTTATTTGCGTGCTCATTCTTTCGAAAATCATATCGAATTTACTTAATCGCGTTTCAAGCAAGATTGGTCTATCATTTTTTGATCGCTTACTTGGGTCTATTTTTGGTGTTATGAGAGGTGGCTTAATTGTGATTGTTTTATCGACTTTATTTGCCTTAACTGATATACCAAAAAGTGCTGAATGGAAAGATGCTTTAACAAAGCCTGCGGTAGAAATGGCAGTTGGATTTATTCGTTCTTGGTTGCCTGATGATTGGGCTAATCAATTAAAAAATGCTACTGACATACGTCAAGTACCTTAATTCATCGAAAGATAGCTTATGTGCGGAATTGTTGGGGTAGTTGCAAATGAACCAGTAAATCAACTCCTGTATGACGCATTATTATTGTTGCAACACCGTGGACAAGATGCTGCCGGAATCGCCACGCATAATGGCAATGCATTTCATATGCATAAAGCCAATGGCTTAGTCAGAGATGTGTTTCGAACACGAAATATGCGAGGCTTAGTTGGAAATTCTGGGATAGGGCAAGTCAGGTATCCTACTGCTGGATCTGCGAGTAGTGAAGAAGAAGCGCAACCCTTTTATGTCAATGCTCCTTTCGGAATTGTCCTTGCTCATAATGGTAATTTGACCAATGCACCGAAGTTACGGGACGAGATGTTTCATCGTGATCGTAGACATATCAATACAAGCTCAGATACTGAGGTTTTATTAAATGTCTTAGCGGATGAAATACAGCGTTCAACCAACGGGATTGTGATGGATGCCTTCTCTGCTTTTAATGCTCTAGAGAAAGTTTATGAGCGATTAGAAGGCTCTTTTGCTGTTGTCTCGATGATTGCTGGTCATGGCTTATTAGCCTTTCGTGATGCGCACGGTATTCGTCCCTTATGTATTGGGAGAATGGACGTTGGACAAGGAAAATCTCAGTGGATGGTCAGTTCTGAATCCGTCGCGATAGAGGGTATTGGTTATGAATTTGTCAGAGATGTTGCTCCTGGAGAAGCAATCTTTGTTGATTTAGATGGTAATTTCGCTAGTCGACAAATTGTTGCTGATGCTGATTTAAATCCTTGCGTTTTTGAATACGTCTATTTAGCTAGACCAGACTCATACATGGATGGAATTTCTATTTTCGATGTCAGAATGCGCATGGGCGATTACTTGGCCGAAAAAATAAAGCGTGAAACAGATATTAGTGATATTGATGTTGTCATGCCAATCCCAGATTCAAGTAGACCTGCCGCCATGCAAGTGGCCAAATTGTTAGGAATAGAGTACCGGGAAGGATTTTTTAAAAATCGCTACATAGGCCGGACATTTATTATGCCTGGGCAAGCTGTCCGAAAAAAATCTGTCCGCCAAAAACTCAATGCTATGCATGTTGAGTTTCAAAATAAATCTGTATTGATTGTGGATGACTCGATTGTGCGTGGTACTACATCTCATGAAATTGTGCAAATGGCAAGAAGTGCGGGAGCTAGAAAAGTGATCTTTGCTTCTGCTGCACCGCCAGTTCGCTTTCCCAATGTGTATGGAATTGACATGCCTACGCGTGCTGAATTAGTTGCTTATGGAAGAACATTGACTGAAATTAACGATTTAATTGGCTCAGATCAGTTAATTTATCAAGATGTTAATGATTTGAAGCAAGCGATAAGGGACTTGAATCCATTAATTAATGATTTTGAAGCTTCATGTTTTGATGGTAAGTATGTCACAGGTAATATTAACAGTTCATATCTCGATGCCTTAGAAGCATCACGAACCTCATCATTGTCTATGGAAGATCGTGCTGGAGATCAGGGGGAT
Organism: Burkholderiaceae bacterium; assembly: GCA_947450225.1. Lineage (GTDB taxonomy): Bacteria > Pseudomonadota > Gammaproteobacteria > Burkholderiales > Burkholderiaceae > Polynucleobacter. The sequence continues at coordinate 41,911 of CANFUO010000001.1, forward strand.
TTCTCTCGTTCTCAGTTAAACTTACAACTTACAGTTCAAGACTAGGCTTAACATGTCAGATCAAGATAAATTAGAGGGTCTACATCCTGATACGCTAGCGGTTCGTGCTGGGACCGTTCGGTCTCAATTTAACGAGCACTCTGAAGCGATGTTTCTTACGTCGAGCTTTGTCTACGAAAACTCTCAAATAGCAGCAGACCGATTTGCGAATGCAGAGACTGGCTTTATTTATTCTCGCTTCACAAATCCCTCTGTAAGCATGTTTCAAGAGCGATTGGCCGCATTAGAGGGTGCTCCGGCCTGTATCGCTACGGCATCTGGCATGGCTGCTATTTTTGCTTTATCGTTAACTGTATTAAAGGCTGGGGACCATATTATTTGTTCGCGAGCGGTTTTTGGTTCGACAATACAAATGTTCAGTAATATCTTGTCAAAGTTTGATATTACTTGTACGTATGTAGATCCAACATCTGTTGCTCAATTTGAGCAAGCAATCCGTCCTAATACACGGATGGTCTATATTGAAAGCCCCTCAAATCCCCTGACAGAGATTGCTGATATCCAGGCAATCAGTAAAATTTGTAAGCCGTCAGGAATATTGCTCGTTGTTGATAATTGTTTTTGCACACCGGTATTACAAAAACCTCTTGAGTTAGGGGCTGATGTCATTATTCATTCCGCAACTAAGTTTTTAGATGGTCAAGGAAGAGTTTTAGGGGGTGCAGTTCTTGGTAGTCAAGAGTTGATATCGAAGATATTTGGTTTTAATCGCATCACAGGACCAACTTTATCAGCATTTAATGCATGGGTATTACTAAAAGGATTGGAAACGCTCTCATTACGGGTAGAAAAGCAGAGCGACAGCGCTTATGAATTAGCCGCATGGCTTGAAACTTGTCCTATGGTTGACAGAGTCTATCACCCTCAATTACCATCCCATCCTCAGCATGAATTAGCGATGCGACAACAATCAAAAGGTGGGGCAATCGTGTCTTTTGTGGTCAAAGGTGGAAGAGAAAATGCTTGGAAAGTGATTGACGCGACTAAGCTATGTTCCATCACGGCTAATCTTGGAGATACGAGAACCACAATCACACATCCCGCTACTACTACTCATGGAAGAATGCCGGTGGCTGATCGCGAAAAAGCTGGTCTTGTTGAAGGCTTAATTAGAATATCAGTTGGTTTAGAGCACATTTCTGACTTGAAAAATGATTTATTAAACGGGTTGAATTTAATTCGATAATTGAAAGGCTAAATATGAATATTGAGATTACGCAACATAATGCAGAGTTTTCTACAACCGGACAAATCTCACCAGATCACGTTGCACAAATTGCGGCCCTAGGCTATAAAAGTGTTATTGATAATCGTCCAGATCTCGAAGGGGGGCATGAACAGCCCATGCATTCAGATATCGAAAAACTAGTTCAAGCTACTGGAATGCGCTTTGCTTACTTACCAGTTGTTAGTGGAGCAATCACGCAAGAGCAAGTCCATCAAATGGCAGATTTAATTGAGTCTTTACCAAAGCCTATACTGGCATTTTGTCGCAGTGGTGCAAGATCAACTAATTTGTATCATTTAGCATTAAGTCGTGGTTAATGCTGATCAAGAATATTTTCTTTTCTGTGTCTGTGTTGCTTAGTCTAGCGATAGGCACACCTTCATTAGCAGGTATTGCTCAAGATAAAGAATTAAAAGAACTCGATATCATCCAAAGTAACTTAGATACCCAGAAAGAATGGATTACCTATCGCCATGATCAGGCAGTAGCAGCTTGTTACCAACAGTTTTGGATGCAGCGTTGCATGGATAAGGCAAGAGTGCAATTCTTAAAAGAAAATAAAGTAGTCCGAGATCAAGAAATCGCCTTGCATGATAGGCAACGATATGTCAACGAAGTCATTAAAGACGAGCAAGATCAACAACGCTTAGCCGAGTATCAATCACCACAAAAGGTAAAAGAGCGTGCTGAGAATCGCGCCAACTTTGAAGAAAAACAAAGGTTACGAGCAGAGCGTGTAACAGAGTTAGAAGAGCGTCGCAAAGATGCTGATAAGCGGGCGCAGGAAAACCGTAAAACTTCACCCTTGGATTAATAGTGTCCAAAGTTAAAACCCAGTATGTCTGTAACAGCTGTGGCTCCAGTTTTCCGAAATGGAGTGGTCAATGTGCATCTTGTCAGGAATGGAACTCTTTAGAAGAGTTTTTAGAAAAGTCGACCAATCAACGTTTTATTGGGCTTACTAAAGCATCCCCGTCTCAAAAACTAGCGCAAATTGAATTAGAAGATCACGGTCGAATCTCTACGCTGATTCCAGAGTTTGATCGTGTATTAGGTGGCGGATTGGTTGATGCTGGAGTTGTCCTGATTGGTGGAGATCCAGGCATTGGAAAGTCCACATTATTACTTCAGACATTAGCTGGATTAAGTTTGGAAGGACATACAGTGATGTATGTTAGTGGTGAAGAATCGGCAGCGCAAATTGCACTTCGCGCACAGCGTATTGGCTCATTTGCACCAGACCTAGAAGTCTACCCAGAAATTTTGCTGGAAAAGATTATTCCTGCATTAGAAGCTTCATCACCACGAGTGGCGGTTATCGATTCGATACAAACCGTCTATTCAGAGGCTCTTACATCTGCACCAGGTTCAGTTGCTCAAGTAAGAGAATGCGCCTCACAGTTAACACGACTAGCAAAATCCTCAGGAATTTCAATATTACTCGTAGGACATGTGACCAAAGAAGGAAACATTGCAGGTCCAAGAGTTTTAGAGCACATAGTTGATACAGTCCTTTATTTTGAAGGGGATTCGCAATCCTCATTCCGACTCGTTAGGGCGATTAAAAATCGCTTTGGGGCAGTCAATGAGTTAGGTGTATTTGCGATGACAGATAAGGGTCTCAAAGGAGTCAATAATCCTTCAGCCTTGTTTTTATCTCAAAGCAATGCCAGTGTTCCAGGAACATGTGTACTCGTTACACAAGAGGGGACAAGACCATTACTTGTAGAAATACAAGCCTTAGTAGATCAATCACACGTCCCCAATCCAAGAAGACTAGCCGTTGGTCTTGAGCAAAACCGTTTAGCGATGTTACTAGCCGTAATGCATCGCCATGCAGGTATTGCTTGTTTTGATCAAGATGTTTTTTTGAATGCGGTGGGTGGCGTCAAAATTACTGAGCCAGCCGCCGATCTTGCGGTGTTACTCGCGATACAATCCTCCTTGAAAAATAAAGCATTACCTCGTGACATTGTCGTGTTTGGGGAAGTTGGTTTAGCTGGTGAAATAAGAGCCTGTCCACGTGGTCAGGAACGTCTAAAAGAAGCAGCAAAACTCGGATTTAAACGTGCCATTATTCCAAAGTCAAACTTACCCAAGCAAGCGACATTTGATAATATGGAATTAATCGGTGTAGATAGAATTGAAACAGCCCTCCAAATCGTAAGGGATTTTTAACATGCCTAGTATTCCGAACCTCCAACGAGAAGATTTTCCAAAGATCATCACAATGACAACTAGGTGGTCTGACAATGACATCTATTTGCACGTCAACAATGTTGTGTATTTTTCTTATTTTGATACAGCAGTTAATCAAAATTTAGTCGAAACTGGCGTCTTAACCATTGAAAATAGTGAAGTTGTAGGACTTGTAGTCAACAACCAATGTCAATTTTTTGCCTCGATTTCTTTCCCTGATACTGTGCATGTAGGTCTTAGTGTAGAGAAAATTGGTAATTCGAGTGTGACTTATCGTTTAGGCATTTTTAAAAATGATGAAAATCAATTATCAGCACTAGGTTCTTATACGCATGTGTATGTGAATCGTAAGACACAGCGACCAGTGCCCATACCAGAAAAAACAAGAGCTGTATTTGAGTCCTTGTTAATAATTAATAAACAATAAAAAAGGAAGCCCATGAGCTTCCTTTTGAATAAGAGCAAAGGCAATTAGTCGATAAAAGCACCCGCTGCTTTAATGATAGGACCCCATTTTTTTATCTCTGACTCAACTTGACGTTTAAGACCTGCAGGCGTTACATCTTCTGGAGGAGCAATTTCAACATTAAGCTCAGCAAGACGGGCTTTAACATCAGCGTCTGCTAGGGCAAATTTTAAGGCCGCGTTGATTTTTTCCGTGATTGGTGCTGGAGTACCTTTGGAAACGTACATGCCGTGCCAAGCGACAACTTGGAAGCCCTTGAGGCCTTGCTCACTTAAAGTAGGGACATCAGGCAGACTAGAAAGGCGCTTCAATGTTGTAGTACCATATAACTTAACTTTATTTGCCCGGATATGTTGTAAAGTATTTGTCGTTTGATCACATAACAAATCAACTTGCCCACCAAGGACATCTGTGATTGCAGGGCCGGTTCCTTTATAGGGAATTTGCGTTAGAGGAATACCGAGTTGACTCGTAAATAACATGCCGCATAACTGAGAAACAGCACCAGGACCAGCGTTAGCAAGGGTAACTTTATCTTTGTTTTTCTGGATGTAAACCAATAGTTCTTTAAAGTTGTTAGCAGGCAAATTAGGACGGCCGATGAGGGTCATTGGCGCATTAACGACTTGACCAATATACTCAAAATCATTCAACGTATCATAAGGAAGCTTGGAATATAGGGCAGGAGCTGTTGAAATCCCAATGTGGTGAAACAAAACCAAATGACCATCCTTAGGGGACTTTGCAACACGATTGGCAGCAATAGTACCGCCTGCGCCGACCGTATTTTCTACAATCACAGTTTGGCCCATAAACTTCGTCATAGGAACAGACAGAAGTCTTGCAACTGCATCAGTAGGGCCGCCAGCAGAAAACGGCACAACGATCGTTACCGGTTTTGTAGGATAGTCTTCAGCATGCACTAAATTTGAAAAGGCCAGAATTAAAACGCTAAAAGAAGCAGCCAATAGGCCCTGTAAATTGGAGGTCAATTTCATATGATTATGATTAGTAAAGTTAACGAAAATGTATTGTAAACATAAAACTAGCTTAATGTAACTATGGTAAGTCCTCAGTAAGCACCATTAAAACTTGTTGTTGGCCAGATGAAACCTCAAGCCAGGTCACTGACAGGCCAGGGAAAGCATGAATAAAGTGCTCATACTCATTACCGATTTCAAGAACAAGTGCGCCACCAGGACGCAAAAACTCTTTTGCTTGATCAAGTATCTTTTTAATTACCAACATACCATCTAGTCCGCCAGCTAAAGCAATGACAGGTTCTTGAAGATACTCATGAGGTAGAAGGCTCATCGAGTTGTCATTGACATAGGGGGGGTTACATAAAATGATATCGAAAAGCTCATTTTCTGAAGGGGTAGGTAGCGCATCAAACAAGTCGCCACAAAAAAGTTCAATTGAATCAGTGAGTTGATACTTGTCTAGGTTAAGTTGTGCAAGATCTAAAGCATCTTGACTAAGATCTGAGGCGCTGATTACGAGATCTGGACATGATAAAGATAACAAGATAGCTAAGGAGCCATTACCCGTGCAAAGATCTAAAGCTCGCCCGCCTGGAGGGAGCCAAGTCTCTAAGACATCATCGACGATTAGTTCAGCAATATAGGACCGGGGAACAATACTTCGCTTATCACAAATAAAGTCATACCCCATTAGCCAAGCTTCACCAAGGATATAGGCTAGCGGTTGACGAGAGTCAATACGTTCTTGGACTAGGTGTTTTGCACGCTCAAAAGACAACATTGGATAGGGCTCATCGAGCCTATCTAGAGCATCAATAGGGATAATATTTACGCAGTAGGACAATATCCAAAGGGCTTCACTATCAGCGTCAGGAGCGCCGTGCCCAAATGATAGATCAGCCGAAGTGAGGATCTCACTCAAAACATCACAGGCATCATTAAACGAATATTGGTGGTCTGGCACTATGTAAGGATTAATTCTGAAAGGGTCCGAAGATAAATATTCTTTAAAGACTCAATATCCGCTAAATTAACATTCTCATTCACTTTGTGAATAGAGGCATTAATAGGACCAAACTCAACGACTTGTGGACAAATTTTCGCTATAAATCGTCCATCACTAGTGCCGCCCGTTGTAGAAAGCTTAGGAGTAACGCCGACTTCCTCAACAATAGCATTGCTCAGAGCTGCGCACAAAGACCCCTCTGGGGTTAAAAAAGGTTCTCCAGCTTGATTCCAAGAGATATCGTAATGAATAGCATGTTTCTTTAAGATATCCTCGACTTGAGATATCAATCCTTGGGCGGTACTTGAAGTTGCAAAGCGAAAATTAAAGTCAATAACAGCATTACCAGGAATTACATTAAGAGCACCTGTACCTGATTGAAAATTAGACGTTTGCCATGTTGTTGGCGGGAAATATTCATTTCCTTGATCCCATTGCATAGAGGCGAGTTCAGCAATCACTGGTGCAATTAAATGAATTGGATTTTGCGCAAGATGAGGGTAAGCAACATGACCTTGAATACCCTTAACAGTTAATTTTGCAGAAAGGGAACCTCGTCGACCATTTTTAATCATGTCGCCAAACTTTTCAGAACTTGTCGGTTCACCAACAATACAGTAATCGAGTTTGACTTGTCTTTCTTGAAGTTTATTAACGACAACAACCGTGCCATCCGTATTTTTGGGACCTTCCTCATCACTGGTGAGTAAAAACGCAATATTGCCGAAGTGTTGAGGATGAAGTGCAACAAACTCTTCCGTTGCCACGACAAAAGCGGCCAACGAGCTTTTCATATCAGCAGCCCCACGTCCAAATAAATAACCATTTCTAATTTGCGGAGTAAATGGTGCAGACTCCCATTGATCCAGTGGGCCAGGGGGAACGACATCCGTATGTCCAGCAAAAACTAAACAAGGTGCTTGACTAGCTCCTGTACCTCGACGAATTGCCCAAAGATTAGTCACCTTAAAATCTTCAGGACCACTCATTATGGTTTCACAACTAAAGTCTAATTTTTTTAATCGACTAGCAATCAAGTCTTGAATGCCGCCATCTTGAGGTGTGACCGAAGGATGCGCAATTAAACCTTGGGCGAGTAATTGAGTAGGTGTTAGTTGTGTCGTAATCATGATTTTTTAAATACCGACTGATATACATCTTCTTTAAAACCAAGATATATTTGCTTTGAATCATCCAAAATTGGACGTTTAATCATTGATGGATTTTGTATCATTAAGCCAATTGCACTAGAAGCAACTTGTGCATCCTGTTTTTGGGAGTCACTTAAATTACGAAAAGTCATACCTGAAGGGTTGATTAATTGTTCAATCCCAACCTGACTGAGCCATGAGTTGAGCAAGTCTGCATTAACACCCTGCTTTTTAAAATCATAAAAAGTGTAAGTAATCTGATGCATGGTCAGCCAATCACGGGCTTTTTTAACCGTTTGGCAATTAGGAATACCATAAAGAGTAATGGAACTCACAAGCATTAATCCCTTAAAAGTTCATTAATAGCAGTTTTAGCACGGGTCTGTGCATCCACTTTTTTCACAATCACCGCTGCATATAAACTGTATTTACCGTCACTTGAAGGAATTGATCCCGGGACAACGACTGAGCCGGCCGGAACTCTACCATAATGAACTTCACCCGTTTCACGATCATAAATCTTTGTACTTTGGCCAATATAAACACCCATGGAAAGAACACTATTTTCTTCAATAACAACGCCTTCTACAACTTCGGATCGTGCACCAATAAAGCAGTTATCTTCAATGATTACAGGGCCAGCTTGGACAGGCTCTAGAACACCTCCGATACCAACTCCACCTGATAAATGAACATTTTTTCCAATTTGAGCACAAGAGCCCACTGTGGCCCAAGTATCAACCATAGAGCCCTCATCTACATAGGCGCCGATGTTGACATAAGAAGGCATTAGAACAACGTTTTTGCCGATAAAAGACCCACGTCTTGCAACGGCAGGAGGGACAACACGAAAACCTCCCTTTACAAAGTCCTCTTGCGTATATTTTTCAAACTTCGAGGGTACTTTATCGAAGAAATGGGTAAAACCACCTGCATGCATTAATTCATTATCTTGTAGCTTAAAAGAAAGCAAGACAGCCTTTTTAACCCATTGGTGGACAGTCCAAATGCCGACTGATTCGCGGGTAGCGACTCTGATCTCACCGTGATTAAGGCCTTCAATGACCTGTAGCACACTAGAACGAAGTTCTGAACTAGCATTTTGGTTAGTAATTTGGGCGCGATCATCCCAAGCTTGATCAATGATGATTTGGAGTTTTTCTTTAGATAAGGTAGTCATATAAAATTAAATGGAGAGAAGTTTGTGCTAATTAAGCTATTTATTTTATATCTTTGTAGGCAAAACATGTAAAAACTCCGAATCAATTACAAATATTGATATCATCATGTTTTATCAGTCAAAAAGTTTAGACCGTTGTGAGACTCAAATCAATCAAATTAGCGGGTTTTAAGTCCTTTGTAGACCCCACCACCTTTGAATTACCTGGACAGCTTATTGGAGTTGTAGGTCCAAACGGCTGTGGAAAATCGAACATCATTGATGCTGTCAGATGGGTATTGGGTGAATCACGTGCTAGTGAGCTGCGCGGCGAATCCATGCAAGATGTTATTTTCAACGGCTCTGGCTTACGTAAGCCTGCAGGCCGTGCAAGTGTAGAGCTTATTTTTGACAATACTGATGGTAGAGCGCAGGGGCAGTGGGCAAATTTTGGTGAAATTTCTGTAAAACGCGTACTCACGAGAGATGGGGCATCCAATTACTTAATTAATCAGCAAGTGGTGCGACGTAAAGATATTCAAGACATGTTCTTAGGGACTGGTCTTGGACCGCGTGCATATGCCATTATTGGGCAAGGAACGATTTCTCGGATTATTGAGTCAAAACCTGAAGAATTACGTGTTTTCTTAGAAGAGGCTGCTGGCGTTTCAAAATATAAAGAACGTCGTAAAGAGACAGAGGCCCGACTAGAAGATACACAAGAAAACATGACTAGAGTCAGAGATATTTTGCGTGAATTAGATGCACAACTGCAAAAACTAGAGTCACAGGCAGAAATTGCAGAGAAATTTACCGAATATCAGCACAATATGCTTGAGATGCAACAAATGCTATGGGTCATGAGAATGGCTGAAGGTGAGCAGACTCAAACGCAGCAACTCTCGATTATTCGACAAGCTCAAGTTGAATTGGAAGAAAAAATTGCTCAAATACGATCTATCGAGACAGAACTTGAGACAAAACGTACATATCAATATGATTTACAGAATAATGTTTCTCAGGCTCAAGGGGAATTATATGAGGTAAATGCCCAGATCTCTCGCCTTGAATCTGAAATTAAATTTGCGAGCGAGTCCAAGCTGCGATTAGAAAACCAATTACAAAGTTTAGAGACTCAATTACTACGTTGGCAAGCACAGCATGACCATGCTAGCGAACAACATATCAAAGTAATGAATGAAATTGAACAAGCGCAGAATCAAGACGAAATCCGTCAATCGCTGCTCAAAGTCCACGAAGCTCAACTTCCCGAGTTAGATGAGCGTTGGATTGTTTCTGAAGAACGCGTTAATCAATTTCGAAATACGTTTAACGAAAATGAAAAACAACTGGTCAGTAAAAGTGCTTTAATTCAGGGTACTGATGCACAAATTGAGCAATCCCAACAGCGCATTGTTCGTTTGCAGATTGATTTTGATAAATTAATTAAACCAAATGAAGAGGCGCTCACTACAGCCCTTGATAGAAGTTTAAGTGCCCTTAAAAAACGTGATGAAGCGCAACTCAAATTTCAACAATCTGAACAAGCCGTTCCTGTCGCAGATAAGGCTCGTCAAGAGTCTCAGCATATACTGCAAAACGCAAATCAAGCGATTAATCAAACACAAGCGAAGCTTTCGGCTCTGAAGGGGATTCAAGAGAGAGTCCAGTCGCAAGGGAAACTCCGACCTTGGTTAGAAAAAAACAAGCTCCATGAATTACCAAGATTGTGGCAAAAGATTCAAGTAGAAAACGGTTGGGAGTCAGCTGTTGAGTCGATTTTGCGCGAGCGAACAGGCGCAATACAAACGAATAACTTAAATGAATCGATCCCTTACGTAGAACAAATTCCTCCTGGAAGGGTTGCCTGGTTTGAGTCTACAACAGAGCAAGTAACTAATAAGTCATCCCATGTAGGAAGTTTAACGCCCCTCTTAAGTAGGATTCTTGTCAAAGATTTATCGTTAAGTAATGCATTACAAGAGTGGTTAGCTAATGTATTTGTCATTGACTCGGTGTCAGATGCTTTAGCCAGACGAAAAGAACTCCCGATTGGAGGAGTGTTTGTTGCCAAATCAGGACATATCATTTCTCGAGTTGGGATTCAGTTATATGCCGAAGATAGCGAGCAGTCGGGTTTAATTGCAAGAGCCAAAGAGATTGAAAGTTTAGATTTACAAATCAAATCTGAACAGCTCATCTTGGAAGAGGCGCAAAGTGAACATGTAAGAATGCAATCGCAGTATCAGGTTACTCATCAGCAATCAATCACTGACCGTCAAGCTGCCGAACAAACTGTTAAAGATGCACACCGTTTTGAGATGGAAGCTTTACAGTTAAAGCAGGCTGAACAAGAATACGCAACAAAAGCACAGCAAGTACAAAATGATATAACTGAAACCCAGCAACTGCTTCAATCCCTCAATCAATCTCTTTTACAAAGTCGCGCTGATTTTGTAGCATTAGAGCAAGAAATTCTTGCATCTAGAGAATCTTTAGATCAAGCCCAAACTGCCCATCAAGAATTACAAAAAGCGCGCGAAGATGCTTTGCGCCATCATCAAGAGTTAGCATCAAAAGCCCAAGAATCTTCATATGAGTTGAGAACGCTGCTTCAAAGACAGGCAGATTTACAAAATGAAATGAAGATGTCTACTGAGCAGATTGAGCAAATAAAAGCATCAGAGCAAAATATTCATCAAGATTTACAACAATACGCAAGTACGACAGTTGCCGAACAATTACAAGAACAATTAGGTATCCGATCCGAAAAGGAAAGTGCCTTAGCGCAAGCAAGAACTATTTTTGATGAGTTGATGTTTGAAATCAAAAATACAGATGAAAGTCGTATGGGTATTGAGAAGTTTGTAGATCCGATCCGTGAAAAAATTACAGCAGCACAGCTCAAAGAACAAGCCTCGCGCCTAACAGTGGAGCAATATTCCACTTTGCTTAGCGAGAAAAATGCTGATATTGAGCTATTAAAATCAAAAATAACTGATGAGCATCGGGCTTCACAATTACAGACCCAAGTTAATCAATTACAAAGTCAAATACAGGCTTTAGGTCCGGTAAATATGGCGGCCTTAGACGAGTTAAAAACATCCCAAGAACGCAAGGGATTTTTAGATGCTCAATCTGCAGATTTAAACGAAGCGATGATGACCTTAACTGATGCCATTGCACGCATTGATATTGAAACAAGAACCTTATTACAAGACACCTTTGATCAAGTGAATCATCATTTTTCACAGATATTCCCAGCATTATTCGGTGGTGGAACGGCTAAATTAATGATGACTGGAGAAGAGATTTTAGATTCAGGCGTTCAGGTCATGGCTCAACCACCTGGCAAGAAGAACACGACCATCCATTTATTATCTGGTGGCGAAAAGGCTTTGACAGCTATTTCCCTAGTCTTTGCGTTATTTCAACTCAATCCAGCACCATTTTGTTTACTGGATGAAGTTGATGCGCCGCTAGATGACGCCAATACTGGAAGATATGCTGACATTGTTGCCAAAATGTCGCAAAAAACACAATTTTTGTTTATTTCACACAATAAAATAACGATGGAAATTGCTAATCAATTGATTGGTGTTACGATGCAAGAGCAGGGTGTATCTAGAGTTGTTGCTGTTGATTTACAAGCCGCCACTGCATTGACCCAGAGTAGATAAAATGCCCGAAAGTATTGCGCAGTTTACTGAACAGTTAGATTTGCAAAAAGCACTATTTATTATTGGGGCTCTCATAATTGTTGCGCTCATTATTAACAATTTATTACGCAGTCGCAAATTAAAAAAACGGATGATGTCTAATTTTGCGCAGGCAATGGTTCAGGACCAACTAGAGCAGCCAAAAAATTTGATTGAACCACATTTTAGTGATGGCTCCCTTCCTGTTGATGAGCCTGGTTCATCGCCAGATCTTCCTCATCATCATTTGCCGAACACACCCATTGGGCAAGCTAGTGTCATCACAGAAATTAATGAGGCATCTGAAAATACTGATGCTTCTCTAGAGCAAAGTGTATATAGCAATCGAATGGATCCAAACATTGATTGCGTTGTTGTGCTTAAATTTGCTTTACTCATTAAAGGACAAGAACTCTTTGAAAAAATGTCCCAATGGCCAACACGAACTCCGTATAGGATGGCCTATGAAGGATTACATGAAAGCAATGATTCTCAAGTATGGGAGTTATTACAAGCGGACCATGACTATCGAGAACTACAATTAAGTATGCAGCTAGCCAATCGTCGCGGCCCTGTAAGTAAAGATGATTTAGCAGAATTTTTGGGGCTAGCTTCTCAACTAGCAGGTGATGTTGACGCTGAAATAGACTTACCGCCAATTCCTCAAGTATTAGCGCAAGCACAAGACCTGGATCACTTTGCTATTCAATGTGACATACAGTTAGCTTTTAATTTAGTACCCAACATGATGAGTTGGACGACGAAGGAAGTTGATACAGCACTAGTTAAAATGGGCCTTGCTTTATCAAGAGATGGCTTATCCTTTAACTACACGACTGAAAACTACATTCTTTTTAAAGCACAAATTCCAGGGATTAATTTTTTAACAGATGACTTGCAGACGCAAAGGGTAAAAAATGTCATCTTTAGTTTAGATGTTCCCCTTGTACCCCAAAGACTGCAAGCCTTCACTAAAATGTTAGAAATATCAAAGGCTATAGCTCAAGAATTAGACGGTAAAGTACTCGATGATAATAGTCAAAATCTTGAGATGAGTTCTATTGATATCATTGTTGCGCAATTAGAGCCAATCTATTTGATTATGCAAGAACGCCAAATCCCCCCCGGCTCTTCGCTAGCGTTACGACTTTTTAGTTGAACTGCTGATGGCTCAGACGATAGCCCAACTTTATGCTTGGCTAATAGAGCAAATTGCCGAGCATGATCGAGCCTACTACCTAGAAGATAGTCCACTTATAGCCGATGCCCAATATGACGCACTCTATAAAGAATTACTTGATATTGAGAGGCAACATCCGCATTTAATCACTGCAGACTCACCATCAAAAAAAGTAGGGGGGTATTCGAATGAAGTATTTTCCCCAGTAAAGCATGGTAGTCCTATGTTGTCTTTAAATAATGCACTGACAGAAGAAGAGTTAATAGCATTTGATAAACGCTGTCGAGATGGTCTTGAATTAGACGAGATTGAATATGCTTGTGAATTAAAATATGATGGCTTAGCTATTTCTTTGTTATATGAAAATGGTTTACTCACTAGAGCAGCAACACGAGGTGATGGAACGGTTGGTGAGAATGTCACAGACAATATAAAAACAATCAAGCAAATACCACATCAACTCACAGGCAATCACCCAGATCGCATTGAAATTCGAGGCGAAGTTTTTATGACTCATGAAAACTTTAAAAAACTCAATGAAGATCAGCGTAATTTAGGAGATAAGGAATTTGCTAATCCCAGAAATGCGGCTGCAGGAAGTCTCAGGCAATTAGATTCTAAAGTTACAAGTATGCGTAGCTTATCTTTTTATGCATACGGCATAGGGGAGTTATCGCCATCACAGTGGTTGCCTAACAGTCATGCAGAACTCATGTCAAGATTTGATGCAATGGGCTTACCCATCTCGCCAGATCGCCTCGTTGCTAAGGGCTTAAAACATGTTTTAGGATTTTTTAATCAAATCAAAGAGCGCAGAGAGCAATTGCCATTTGATATTGATGGTGTAGTTTATAAAGTGAATGCCTATTACCTACAAAATCAATTAGGCTATGTATCACGGGCCCCAAGATTTGCGATCGCCCATAAGTTCCCTCCGGAGGAAGCTTATACAAAGGTTATCGCCATCGAAGTTCAAGTTGGAAGAACAGGGGCTATTACACCGGTTGCTCGCTTAGAGCCTGTTCAAGTTGGTGGCGTAGTTCTTACCAATGCCACGCTTCATAACGAAGATGAAATATTAAGGAAGGATGTACGAGTCGGAGACACAGTTATTGTAAGGCGTGCCGGGGATGTGATACCAGAAGTTGTAATGGTACTAAAAGAGCACCGCATCAAAGGGGCGGCTATATTTCAAATGCCAACACATTGCCCGATATGCCAATCGGCAATTGAAAAATCAACTGGGGAAGTTATTGCAAGGTGTACCGGTGGATTGTTCTGTGGTGCGCAAAAACTCCAATCTATTTTGCACTTTGCCCACCGCAGGGCGATGAATATAGATGGTTTGGGTGAGAAAATAGTGGTGCAGTTAATTCAAGAAAACATCATTCGAAATCCAGCAGATCTTTATCGACTTGGGTTGAGTGCGCTGTTAACACTTAACCGAATGGGGGAGAAATTAGCATCCAATCTACTTCAGGCTATTGATAGCTCCAAACAAGCAAGCTTAGCGAGATTAATTTTTGCCTTGGGCATACGTCATGTAGGAGAAACTACAGCAAAAGATTTAGCCAAATATTTTGGTTCAATGGACAAGTTTATTCAAGCTAAAGATGAAGACTTATTAAAAGTTAGAGATGTGGGACCAGTGATAGTTGAGTCAATTAAACACTTTCTTGGGCAAAGTCATAATGTAGAAGTTATAGAACAATTAATGGCTTGCGGAATTAATCCAATAGAAAAGGCCACTAGTGACCAGGTTGTAGCTGATTTTTTTAATAAAACGGTTGTACTTACTGGCACTTTACCAACCTTATCAAGAGATGAGGCAAAAGAACTCTTAGAGCTTGCAGGGGCAAAGGTTTCAGGTTCGGTATCGTCAAAGACCGATTTTATTCTTGCGGGTGATCAGGCGGGTAGTAAGTTAGAAAAAGCGCAATCTTTAGGGATTCGGATCATCGAAGAAACAGAGTTCTTAGAAATGCTCAAGCAACCCAATTAATCCGAAAGTGCTTCAATCAGTTCTGTTTCAATTTGGATTTGTAATTTAGGATTGAGCTTTAATTTTTCACCATCTAACAGCAAAGTATCCTCGACCCGTTCTCCGAGCGTATTAATTCTTGCATTTTTTAACGAAATCTTATGATTTGCTAAGATTTTTGAAATACTATAAAGCAGGCCCGCTCGATCATTAGCGGTCAGTGACAAAATAAATAAATCCCCTTTTTCATCAGGACTTAATTGCACACGAGGTTGCATAGGGAAGGTTTTAGATTGCCTAGAAATACGACCTTTATGAGCGGCAGGAAGAGTACTTTCTTGATTGAGCATTTCCGCTAATTCATGCTCGACCATTTGAATAATGGGGCGATACTCAGAGATTTGAATATCTTGCAAATATGAAACTTGAAAAGTATCTAAGGCATACCCATGTTTAGTCGTATGAATAACCGCGTCTTGAATTGAAAAGCCACTTTGATCAAAATAAGAACATATTTTTGCAAACAAATCAGACTGATCCTTCACGTAAACAACAATTTGTAGTCCTTCGCCAATAGGGGAAAGACGCGCTTGAACAATTGGTTTTAAAGAATCAACTACTGGATAAAGATGCCTGGTGATCCATGCAATATCTTTAGAGTCATGCTTTAAGAAAAAGCCAATATCAATTTTTTTCCATAACGCCAAATGGACATCATTGGGAAGGCCATGAAACCTTAACAATTCAATAGCTTCTTGCTGTCGTATTTCCAATTGAGATGAAGTATCAAATTTAGCCCCACCAAAATAATTCAGCGTAAGGCGATACAAATCTTCCAATAATTTACCCTTCCAAGCATTCCAAACTTTAGGACTTGTCCCCCGAATATCGGCAACCGTTAATAAATAAAGGGCTGTTAAATGCCTTTCATCAATTACTTTTGTTGCAAACATTGCGATTACTTCTGGGTCAGATACATCCATTTTTTGAGCTATTTGACTCATGCTCAAATGTTGGGCAACTAAAAAGGTAACTAGTTCAGTATCTTCCTTCGATAAACCATGTTGTGAAGCAAAGAGTCGGACATCTTTTTTCCCAAGATCAGAGTGATCACCGCCACGACCTTTCGCAATATCGTGAAATAAAGCCCCAAGAACAATTAACCAAGGCTTATCAAAATTTGCTGCCAATTCACTACAAAAAGGAAACTCATGAGAAAGCTCAGGTACAAAAAAACGTCTTACATTCTTCAGAACCGTCAAAATATGTTGATCAACTGTATAAACATGGAAAAGATCATGCTGCATTTGGCCAACAATTTTTCTAAAAGGTGGGAGATAGCGCCCTAAAACACTCGTTTGGTTCATGATGTTGAGTGATCGGAAAACCCCCTTGGAGGATTGCATAATCTCCATAAATTGAGCGCGGTTTACAGGATCATTACGCCATTTTGTATCCATCAGATCTCTAGCGTTATAAAGAGCGCGAAGAATTTGTGTAGAAAGTCCCGTAAGTCCTGACGTGCTGGCAAAAATAACAAAGGTTGCCAGAATTTGATCTGGCTGTTTTGTAAATAACAAGGGATCAATAATATCGAGTTGTCCTTGTCGTTCGATAAAGTTCTCTGAAACAGTGCGAATATTTTGAGACTCTTTTGGAAAGAGAAGGGCTTCAATATTTTGAATAAGGATTTCATTTAATTGGGTTACCGCTTTGGCGGCCCAGTAATAGCGACGCATAATTTGTTCACTAGCTCTTTTTTCAGAAGTGCTGACTAAATGAAATTTTTCTGCCAGTGGGGTTTGCACCTCAAACACAAGTTGATCTTGGCGTCGATGGCTAATTAAATGAAGTTCTGCTCGAATAATTTGCAAGAGTTTATGGTTCTTGGCCAGTTCAGAAGCTTCACGACCCGTAATAATGCCTCTTTGATTGAGGTCTTTGAAGGAATGTCCAAATTTCGCGGCACGAGTCATCCATAAAATAACTTGAATATCCCGAAGTCCACCAGGACTTTCTTTCACATTCGGTTCAAGAGCGTAGGGGGTATTTTGATATTTTTGATGACGCTGACGTAACTCTAGAAGTTTTTCTAGGAAGAAAGCTTTAGGATCAAGTGCTTCATCGAATCTCTTTTGAAAATGAACGAACAGTTTTTTATTACCTAATAAAAAGCGCGCCTCCAATAGCGACGTTCGAACAGTAACATCTTTCTTTGACTCTTCAAGACATTCATCAATACTCCTAACAGAAGAACCAATTTCGAGCCCTAAATCCCAACAAAGGGTAATAAATTTCTCAATTTTTTGAATAAGAATTGCATCTGGATTGCTCACTGGAGAAGATTGCAGTAATAAAAGAATATCTACATCAGAATAGGGGAAGAGTTCATTTCTTCCAAACCCACCAACTGCGATCAAAGCAGGTGATACATCATCGGCTAAGTTGGCTAAACCAGAGTCCTGCCAAGCCTTTTCAAAAACTTTTCCTGCGGCAAGGCTCAAGCCTTTCGTGAGTTGATGAACTTGATGGTTTTCTTCAAACTTTTCAAAAATGGCTAACTTTAAATCAGAAAAATAGGTCATATCAAAATAGTACTTGGCGGGAATGTTTGTCCAAACACAGGTTTGACGATTTCGGGGGGATGTGGCGAATGTTCGGAAACCGTTAAGACTTCAACACCACTTGCTGTCACAAGAACGGTATGTTCCCATTGCGCAGATAGACTTCGATCCTTTGTTTTTACAGTCCAGAGATCAGGCATTGTTTTTATTTCCTTACGACCAGCATTAATCATCGGCTCAATAGTAAATGTCATACCCTCTTCAAGACAAGAGCCTGTTCCTGGTTTGCCATAGTGCAAAATTTGCGGATCTTGATGAAAGACTTTACCAATGCCATGACCACAATATTCACGAACAACTGAATAACCAGCTTTTTCAGCATGGGTTTGAATAGCATATCCAATATCACCTAGTTGAGTACCGGGTCTGACTTGAGCAATCCCCAGCCACATGCACTCATACGTTATTTGACATAGGCGGTTTGCCATAATAGAAGCATCGCCGATTAAAAACATGCGACTTGTATCACCGTAGTAGCCTTCTGGCGTGATAACGGTGATATCGAGATTAACGATATCACCAGACTTTAATACACGCTCACCGGGAATACCATGACAAATGACATCATTGACGGAGGTACATATGGATTTTGGAAATGGGGGATATCCAGGGGGTTGATAGTTAAGAGGGGCTGGAATTGTATGTTGAACATCGCGCATATATTCATGACACAGGGCATCAATTTTTTCGGTGCTAACACCTTCTTGAATAAAAGGAGTAATGAAGTCAAGTACTTCGCTGGCAAGTTTGCCCGCATTTCGCATGCCATTTAAGTCTGATACGTCTTTAAAAATAGATTTCATACTAGAATTATCACTTAAAGTAGTCTATAATGCTAAGACTTTGTTTCGATAAACATTTTTGTTTAACAACGAAGAATCACGAGTCAAACCATCCGGGGTGCCGCTTTTAAGCGTAATCAGGATTTGACTTTAGTTTAAACCCTAAGGAGAGAATTATGTCAGTGACTATGCGTCAAATGCTGGAAGCCGGTTGCCATTTTGGCCATCAAACCCGTTTCTGGTCCCCTAAAATGGCCCCATTTATTTATGGCCATCGGAATAAAATCCACATCATCAATCTTGAGAAGACTCTTCCTATGTATGAAGAGGCAATTAAGTTTGCTAAAAATATCGCGGCCAATCGCGGCACGATTATGTTTGTAGGTACGAAGCGCCAATCCAAAGAGATTGTTGCTGAAGAAGCCACACGAGCAGGTATGCCCTTTGTAGACGCACGATGGTTAGGCGGTACATTAACTAACTTTAAAACCGTTAAAGGCTCTATCAAGCGTTTAAAAGAAATGACTGCTGCCAAAGAAAATGGCGAGTGGGATCGATTGTCCAAAAAAGAAGCGCTGATGAATGAGCGCGAAATCGATAAATTACAAAAATCACTTGGTGGTATACAGGATATGAACGGTATCCCTGAAGCTATTTTTGTCATTGACATTGGATATCACAAAATTGCCCTTACTGAAGCCAAAAAACTCGGCATTCCTGTCATCGCAGTAGTTGATACTAATCACTCACCAGATGGTGTCGATTACATCATTCCTGGAAATGATGATTCGAGTAAAGCGGTTACTCTATATGTACGCGGTATGGCTGATGCTATCTTAGAAGGCAAGGCAAGTGCTGTTAACCAAGTATTAGAGGCAATCAAAGATACAACCGAAGCAGAATCTGTAGAAGAAGGGCGGGAAGATTAATGGTAGCAATTACAGCAGCAATGGTAGGGGAGCTCCGAGCAAAAACGGATGCCCCCATGATGGAATGTAAAAAGGCATTAACTGAAGCGCAAGGTGACATGACTCGTGCTGAAGAAATTTTGCGGGTGAAATTAGGTAGTAAAGCTAGTAAAGCAGCCTCTAGGGTTACTGCAGAAGGCGTTATTACGTCCTTTATTGATGGCAAAAATGGTGCATTGATTGAAATTAATTGTGAGACTGATTTCGTATCCAAAAACGATGATTTCTTAAAATTTACCCAAGATTGTGCCAAATTAGCAGTTCAACATCAGATGGCAAATGATGATGTAGCCACTTTGTCAACTTCCGTTATTGATGGAAAAACAGTTGAGCAAGTGCGTTCAGAACTGATTGGACGTATCGGTGAAAATATATCGATTCGTCGTTTCAAAGTATTTAATCAAGGGCACTCATTGGTATCGTATCTCCATGGAACCCGTATTGGTGTCATGGTTGAATTTACTGGGAGTGAATCAGCGGCGAAAGATGTGGCAATGCACATTGCTGCGATGAAGCCAGTTTCATTATCGACGGCAGATGTTCCAGCCGATAAGATTGCTGCAGAAAAGAGTGTTGCAGAACAAAAAGCAGCTGAATCTGGAAAGCCACCTGAGATCGTTACTAAAATGGTTGAAGGCGCTATTCAGAAATTTTTAAAAGAAGTTTCTCTTTTAAATCAATCATTTGTAAAAAATGATAAACAAACAGTTGAACAAATGCTGAAAGAAAATAACACTACGATACACTCTTTTACGATGTATATTGTTGGTGAAGGCATTGAAAAGCGTCAAGATGATTTTGCGGCAGAAGTAGCGGCACAAGTTGCGGCTGCGAAGGGTGCGGCTTAAGCGTTGCTCACATCCATGAGAGGCGCTTTATCGGCGCCTCTTTTTTAGCCATTTATAATAGAAACATGATTGTTAATAGAAAGAACCCATATGCCGGCCTATAAGAGTGTCCTTCTTAAATTATCTGGTGAAGCATTAATGGGTAATGACTCTTACGGAATCAATCCAACAACGATTGATCAGATGGTTACTGAGATAGCAAAAGTTGTAAATCTTGGTATAAAGTTGGCGATTGTCATTGGCGGCGGTAACATTTTTAGAGGTGTTGCAGGTGGGGCTGCCGGAATGGACCGAGCAACAGCTGACTACATGGGTATGCTTGCCACGATGATGAACTCACTTGCATTGCAAGACGCTCTGCGTCAAAAAGGTGTTGAGGCTCGAGTTCAGTCTGCATTACGTATGGATCAAGTTGTTGAACCTTACATTAGACCCCGGGCAATACGTCTCATGAACGAAGGAAAAGTAGTCATTTTTGCCGCGGGTACTGGTAACCCATTTTTTACGACCGACACAGCTGCAGCATTGCGCGGTGCTGAGATGGGCGTAGACATAGTATTAAAAGCCACGAAGGTTGATGGCATCTATTCAAGTGATCCGAATAAGGATCCAGAAGCCACTTTATATCAATCGATTAGTTTTGACGAAGCCATTATTAAAAATCTACAAGTCATGGATGCAACAGCTTTTGCGCTTTGTCGTGATCGTCAATTACCTATTAAAGTTTTTTCAATATTTAAACAAGGCTCTTTACTTCGTGTCGTCAACGGAGAACAAGAAGGCACTTTGGTACATGTTTAATTAAGGAAACATTATGTCATCGAATGAAGTGATCTCACAAGTTGATCAAAAAATGAATAAATCCATTGAAGCTTTAAAAAGCTCATTGGCGAAAATTAGAACCGGCAGAGCAAGTACTGGATTACTTGAGCACATCCAGGTAGATTACTATGGGAATCCAACACCGATTTCACAAGTAGCCGCATTAGGTTTAGCGGATGCTAGAACAATTACCGCAACACCGTGGGAAAAGAATATGGTTGCTGCAGTAGAAAAGGCTATTAGGGATTCTGATTTAGGCCTTAATCCAGCAACACAGGGAAATGTCATTAGAGTCCCTATGCCAGCACTCACAGAAGAGCGTCGTCGTGATTTAGCGAAAGTGGTTAAATCTGAAGGTGAAGATTCAAAAATTGCGATACGTAATTTAAGACGAGATGCGAATGAATCGCTTAAAAAATTGACAAAAGATAAATTAATTTCTGAAGATGATGAGCGCCGCTCTCAAGATGAAGTACAAAAAAGAACAGATCGTTTTGTTGCTGAGGTTGATAAGCTCGTGCAAGAAAAAGAAAAAGAAATTATGACTGTGTAGTTTTTGAATACATTTTTATATGGGGTCTAGAATTAAAAGCTCAACCTTAACCATTCCAGCAACGACCGTTATTCCGCGCCATGTTGCCATCATCATGGATGGCAATGGTCGGTGGGCCAATCAACGGTTTTTGCCTCGCGTAGCTGGTCACTCAAAAGGCTTAGACGCCGTTCGTGAAATTGTTGAACAATGTACGACGCATGGAATTGAGTATTTAACATTATTTGCTTTTAGTTCAGAAAACTGGCGTCGGCCTAAAGAGGAAGTTACTTTCTTGATGAACTTATTCTTTAAAGCATTGGATAAAGAAGTTGCTCGATTACATACGAATAATATTCGATTACGACTCATCGGTGACATGACCGAGTTTCCCAAGAATATTCAAAAAAGAGTCATAGAAGCAGAACGATTGACCGAGAAAAATACAGGCTTAGTATTAACGATTGCTGCTAATTATGGAGGTCGATGGGATATTTTAAACGCCACTCGGCAAGCTCTTATAGAGAACCCAAATACTAATCCCGCAGACATCAATGAAGCATGGCTCCACCCTTATTTAGCTATGTCATACGCCCCAGAGCCCGATCTATTTATCAGGACAGGCGGGGAACAACGCGTTAGTAATTTTTTGCTTTGGCAACTTGCTTATACTGAAATGTATTTTACGGATACATTTTGGCCGGACTTCGACGCTAACGCATTTTCAGCGAGCTTGGAATGGTACAGAAAGCGTGAACGTCGCTTTGGGCAAACAGGATTGCAAGTCTTAGAAAACGTTATTATCAAAAATGCTTAAAACGCGTGTCATAACAGCCAGTGTTTTATTAGCTTGCTTTGTACCAATTCTTTTGTTTTCTTCAGTAATCACATTTTCTTTGATAGTTTCTTTAGTTATTGCCCTCGCCGCATGGGAATGGGGGAGATTTTTGTGGCCAGAGCAAAAGTACAATGCTATTTACTTCAGTCTTTTTACACAATTACTATTAATCTTGATCCTGATATTACTTCATCAGTTTGAAGGACAGGAACTCGGGGCTGTTCAACAAAACTTACAAGTGATTTTGTGGATAAGTGCGATTTTTTGGATTTTTTGCGTACCTTTTATACTGCGAAAAAGCCTACAATTCTCGATCCCTAAAAATATCTGGTTATTAACCACTGCGGGCCTTGTTATATTCGTCAGTGACTTTTATGCCCTTATTCTTTTAAGAGAAAAAGGGATTTGGTTTGTACTCACGGTTTTGATGATTGCTTGGGTTGCTGATATTGGTGCTTACTTCACAGGGAAAAAATGGGGGAAACATAAATTAGCTCCCCAAATAAGTCCAGGGAAATCGAGAGAGGGTGCCATCGGTGGTATTTTTATGGTTTGCATGATTGCCCTCGCATGTAATCATTACAATATATTAATGAATGACTTTTTTAGCTTCATTGGTAATGGTTATTCTGTATTTAGCTTAATCTTAATAAGTGTTTTTTTAGCAAGCATGAGTGTCATTGGAGATTTATTTGAATCTCAACTGAAGAGACTAATTGGCGTGAAAGATAGTAGCAATTTACTACCTGGGCATGGGGGCGTTCTAGATCGTTTAGATGCCTTATTGCCAGTTCTTCCAATTGCTGCATTATTGATGATGGGTATATCTTGAGAAATATCTGTATCCTAGGATCGACAGGTTCGATTGGTGAAAACACCTTAGACGTGGTATCACGTCATCCAGATTTATTTAGGGTTAGGGCATTAACAGCCCATACTCAAATTGAGAAATTAGCAAAACAATGTCAGCAATATCTTCCCGATATTGCTGTTGTAGCAAACGCAACATATGCAGAAAAACTTAAAAATCTCTTAACCAATTCATCAACTAAAGTCTTACATGGTAATGAAGGTTTAATCGAAGCCGTCATGCACCTTGAAGTCGATACGGTGATGGCTGCCATTGTAGGTGCTGCAGGTCTTTTGCCAACCTTGGAGGCCGCTAAAGCAGGGAAGAGAATCTTACTAGCCAACAAAGAAGCCTTAGTGATGTCGGGGCAAATTTTGATGGATATGGTAGCACTTAGTGGCGCGGAGTTATTGCCGATTGATAGTGAACACAATGCAATTTATCAATGCTTGCCGCAGATGAAGAATGCGCATCAACATGAAATTGCAGAATTATTGTTGACTGCTTCGGGTGGACCATTTTTAAATCGTAGCATGGAGACCTTAG
This sequence comes from Burkholderiaceae bacterium, assembly GCA_947450225.1. Lineage (GTDB taxonomy): Bacteria > Pseudomonadota > Gammaproteobacteria > Burkholderiales > Burkholderiaceae > Polynucleobacter. The sequence goes on from CANFUO010000001.1 coordinate 65,832, forward strand.
ACAGAGTCACCCCTGAAGAGGCGTGCGCACACCCAAACTGGGTGATGGGGAAAAAGATTTCCGTAGACTCATCCACCATGATGAATAAAGGACTCGAACTCATTGAAGCCATGTGGTTATTCCAAATGCCAGCTCAAAAGATTCAAATTGTCATTCATCCTCAAAGTGTTATTCATTCTCTAGTAAGATATGTTGATGGTTCATTACTTGCACAGTTAGGGGAGCCTGATATGAGGATTCCTATAGCTTATGGACTGGGTTGGCCTAATCGAATCACTTCAGGAGCAAAGCAACTTAATATGATGGAACTTGGTCAATTAAATTTCATGAAAGCTGATCTGCAACGATTTCCAGCCATCAGACTTGCTAGAGATGCTGCAATCCTAAAAGGAACTTCTCCAGCTATCTTGAATGCCGCGAATGAAGAGGCTGTTGAAAGCTTTTTGACAGGGGCAATTGGTTACACACAAATCATACAAATTGTTGAAAAAGTCCTAGAGAAAATCAACTCAGAGGTAGCAACATCGCTAGAACATGTTCTAGAAATAGATCGTTTAGCCAGACAAACAGCTCAGCAATTCATCAGGGAGTGCTCAAGATGACACTTCTTTCTTTTTTACTAGCGATATTAATATTGGTTGGTTTTCATGAATTTGGGCACTACATTGTTGCCAAATGGTGCGGTATTGCAGTAGAGCGCTTTTCGATTGGGTTTGGACCGGTTTTATTGCGAAAAAAAGCTAAGCACCCATTGGCAACTGAATTTGTTATATCGGCGATACCCTTAGGTGGTTACGTCAAGATGATTGATACCAGAACACATACTGATTTAACCCCCTTGGAGATAAAGTGTTCCTTTGATCAACAGCCTTTATGGAAAAGATCGAGTGTAGTTGCCGCAGGTCCATTAGCTAATTTTTTCTTAGCGTGGTTACTTTTGTTCTTTTTATACCTTAGTGGCCCTATGCAGGTCAAAGCAGTATTAGATCAACCACCAAAAGACTCTATCGCTGCGCAATCAGGATTGGTTTTAGGCGATGAAGTCAGGGGTTTTGCTTTTCTCCCAAGTGATTCTGATGGCGTGGACTTGAATATCGAATTTACTCCGATTGATAGCTGGAATCGCCTACGCTGGAAATTACTTCGTGCCATTATGAGTGAAGAAGGTTTTGTTTTACAGGTCGCACATACAGATAGTGGTGATTCAAGAGTGGTGTTTGATAAAGATGAAATTAAAACCTTACATATGCAAAGTGACCTTTTTACCCAACTAGGTTTAAGTTTAAATAAAGAAAGTCCGTTACCAACATTTCAATTAGAACTTGGGTGGGTTGATTCAATGACCCGATCGATGGAGAGGGTTCATGACCTCACCGCAGTATCTGCACTTAGTATTTGGTCTTTAATCACGGGTAAAGCATCGTTTAATCAAATTAGTGGCCCAATTGGCATTGCTGGAATGGCAGGTCAATCCGCCCAATCGGGATTCACTGCATATATAGGATTTTTAGTGCTCATCAGCATTAGTTTGGGCATTATGAATTTACTACCATTACCTATGTTGGATGGTGGACAATTGCTTTTTGATTTTGTTGAATTGCTTCGTGGAAAGGCTGTTTCGACTGAGCTTAGGGAATTTACCTCCAAACTTGGCGTTCTTGGGATACTAATCCTTACAGGAATTGCCGTTTTTAACGATTTATCTAGGCTTTTTCATGGATAATGGAGTGTAGAATCTAGCAATACCCGTTTTTATGGTCATGTCTAACAATAATTACATCAGATTGAAGAGCTATTTAGTTGAATATTAAGAAAAAGAAAATACATCTCGCAATTGCTCTAGCATTTAGCATTGGAACTCTGATTCATGCAAATATTGGTTTTGCTGCTGAACCTTTTGTCGTTAAAGATATCCGCGTTGAAGGCTTACAGCGTGTAGAGCCAGGTACTGTATTTAGTTATTTACCTGTGAAAGTGGGAGAAACATTTGACGACTCTAAAGGGGCTGATGCTATTCGTAGCCTTTTTAACACGGGGTTTTTTAAAGACGTTCAAGTAAAAGTCGAAAATAATGTCTTGGTTGTACTTGTGGAAGAGCGCCCCACGATTTCCAAAGTAGATTTTACTGGGATGAAAGAGTTTGAAAAAGACGCGATTTTAAAAGCGCTTCGGGCTATTGGCTTAGCAGATGCTCGTTACTTTGATAGAGCATTAGTAGACAAGGCTGAACAAGAAATCAAGCGGCAATATGTCAGCAAAGGTTTTTATGATGCTGAAATCGTCACCACTGTTACACCGGGTGAACGTAATCAAGTATCAGTCTATTTCAATATAGAAGAGGGTATTGTTTCAAAAATATCCGAAATCAACATTATTGGTAGCAAAGCATTCAGCGAAAAAGATCTGAAGAAAGAGATGCAACTCTCTGTTGGGGGGTGGTTTTCTTGGTATTCAAAGAATGACCGATACTCTAAACAAAAATTATCTGCTGACCTAGAAAACATCAGATCCTTTTATTTAAATCAAGGATATTTAGAATTTCGTATAGACTCAACTCAAATTTCGATTTCACCTGATAAAAAGGGTATGTATATCACGGTCAATATTTTTGAAGGTGAACAATTTAAAGTTAAAGATATTAAATTAGGTGGTGAAATGTTTGGTAAGGAAGAGGAGCTTAAGGCACTCATTCCACTTAAGTCAGGGGATATTTTCTCCTCCGCCAAATTAAATGCAGGCTCTAAAGCAATTGCTGATGCATTAAGTACCTATGGCTATGCTTTTGCATCGATTACTCCTCAGCCTGATATTCGAAGAGATGAGAAGTTAGTAGATATGTTGTTAGTTGTCGATCCAGGAAAAAGAGCTTACGTAAAAAATATTAGTATCGCTGGCAATGCCAAGACAAGAGACAGTGTTATTCGACGTGAAATCCGTCAACTAGAAAGCTCTTGGTATGATGGCGAAAAAATCAAACTCTCAAAAGACCGTATTAGTCGTTTGGGATACTTTACAGAAGTTGACATCGCCACTCAAGAAATCCCTGGATCAACAGACCAAGTCGATCTTGGTGTTAAGGTAACTGAAAAACCATCGGGATCGCTCAGTTTAGGTGCTGGATTTTCTTCCTCAGAGGGCGTAGTTCTGTCCGCAGGTATTAATCAAGAAAATGCTTTTGGAACGGGGACAAGTATTGGCTTTAACATCAATACTAGCCAAGTAAACCGTACACTTGTGTTGTCACAATTTGACCCGTACTTTACCGAGGATGGTATTAGTCGGTATTCTGATCTTTATTATCGAACTTCACGTCCCTTATATTATTTGGGCGACTCAGATTACACCATTATCAATACGGGTACTTCTTTAAGATTCGGTATTCCTTACTCGGAAAAAGGACGTTATTTTGTCGGAGGAGCATTAGAAAGATTAGAACTAAATACTACTCAAAATTCACCGATTCCTTATCAGCAATATGCTGCCAGCCTATCTGGCTACGATCCGACCTTAGTCGATGGCACCAGTAATGACCCCAATCTTGGACGTTATTCTGCAAGTTCTTACAATATTCCTTTAACTATCGGTTGGGCAAAGGATGGTAGAGATAGTGCCTTATTACCAAGCAGTGGTAGTTATCAAGTAGCAAATGCTGAAGTAGCTATGCCGATTGACCAAATGCAGTATTACCGCCTTTTTTACCAACACCAATATTTCTATCCCCTTTCTAAAACCAACGTATTAGCGCTTAGTGGTCAGGTAGGCTATGGAATGGCATATGGTGATAAACCATTCCCAATTACTAAAAACTATTATCTTGGGGGCATTGGGTCTGTCAGGGGATATACGCCAGGTTCTTTAGGTCCGCAGGTTTATAATCAAAATTTAGGTATTTATCAGCCGACTGGTGGTTCCTCAAAGGCCGTATTCAATGCAGAATATGCTTTCCCGGTACCAGGATCAGGAACAGATAAAACTCTTCGCTTTTTTGTATTTTTTGACGCAGGTAACGTTTATGATGGCGCACCTAACTTAGGTGATTTAAGATATTCATATGGTGCAGGTATAACTTGGATTTCTCCATTAGGACCATTAAAATTTAGCTATGGTATTCCACTTAATACAACCAATTTGGATCATCTCCAGAACTTCCAATTTCAAATCGGAACAACTTTTTAATATTTTAAGGAAAATTGCATGAAGCAGTTAAAGATTCGTCAATATGTATCAATGTTGAGTTTGATTGGTTTATTTTCAATCATTTGTCCTAGTTTTGCTCAAGATTCTGCTCCTAAAATTGCTTATGTAAGCTTAGAGCGCATTTTGAGTGAGTCCAAGATGGCTAAAGATGCTCAGGCTAAAATGCAGACGGAATTTGGTGCTCGCGAAAAGGATGTTCGTGATGGCATTTCGAAAATTAAAGCTCAAGCAGCTCAGTTGGATAAAGATGCTGCAGTATTACCTGAAGCTGAACGTATTCGTAAACAACGTGAGTTGGCCGATAGCGATCGAGAAATTCAACGTAAGCAACGTGAGCTAATAGAAGATACCCAACGCCGTGGAGCTGAAGAGCGCGCCAAAATATTTGAAAAAGCCAATCAAGTTTTAAAAACCATCGTCGAACAGAAAAAACTTGATTTAGTAGTTCAAGAAGCCGCTTTTGTAAGCCCCCGCGTAGATATCACGAATGAAGTGATTGCCGCATTAAATTCTAAATAAATATTCACATTCTTACTGTGAATATTCAAAAGGATGCTTAAGACAATAACTCTCAAGGATCTTGCAAGTCGCTTCGATGTCAGTTTTGAAGGGGACCATGACCTGAATCTGACTGGTTTGGCACCATTAGATCTTGCACAAAAAAATCAAATTTCCTTTTTAGTTAACCCTATTTATCGCCAACAGGCCATTGATAGTCAAGCTGGCGTGTTGATCGTAAACTCCGCTGATCTGGTTTTTGTTAAACAAGAATCTAAGTCATCTAAATCTTTTTTAATATCTTCAAATCCTTATGCATTATTTGCGCGCGTTGCTCAATTCTTCCAGTCGCTAAGAGAAGTTTCTTTAACCACAGGTATAGATCCTTTAGCCGATGTTCACCCAAGCGCTATCGTGCCAAATTCCTGCACGATAGGACCATTTACTTCCATTGCCGAAGGGGTTGTCTTAGGCGAGGGTGTTCACTTGGTGTCTCATGTTCGTTTAGGCAAAAACGTTCATATTGGATCTGATACTACGATTCACCCTATGACAGTTATTTATGATGACTGCGTCATAGGACAGCGTTGTATCCTCCATGGTGGCGTTGTTGTTGGTTCTGATGGTTTTGGCTTCGCTCCTGATTTTTCTAAAACAAGTAGTGAATGGGTAAAAATTCCGCAAACAGGACGCGTTATTATTGGCAACGATGTTGAATGCGGGGCATCCATGACAATTGATCGTGGGGCTATGGCTGATACGATAATTGGTGATGGCTGTAAGTTTGATAATCAAGTTCAAATTGGTCATAACGTAAAAGTTGGAGCGCACACTGTCATGGCTGGTTGTTCAGGCATAGCCGGATCTACTGAAGTTGGAAGCTTGTGCATCATTGGCGGCTACACCAATTTTTCAGGGCATTTAAAGATTGCTGATCGAGTCACTGTTTCGGGGGGTACCTCAATCACGAAATCGATTAAAGAACCTGGGGGACACTATACAAGTGTTTTCCCCTTTACGGAACATGCTCAATGGGAAAAAAATGCAGCAATTATTCGTGGTTTAGATAAACTACGACAACAAATAAAAGATTTAACACGGAAAATAAAGTAGGAAAAAAATTATGGCCAATGAAAATATTTTGGATATTAACCGCATTTTAAAATTATTGCCACATCGTTACCCGATTCTTTTAGTAGATCGTGTTCTTGAATTGGATCCTAGGGCACGTATCAAGGCATTAAAAAATGTTTCAGTCAATGAGCCTTTTTTTCAGGGACACTTTCCTGAGTATCCAGTGATGCCAGGCGTCTTAATTTTAGAGGCGCTAGCACAAGCATCTGCCTTATTGGCGTTTTCTGAAGAAAAGGATGAGGATTCTTTATATTTCTTTGCTGGAATTGATAATGCTCGCTTTAAAAAGCCTGTTATACCTGGTGATCAACTTATTTTGAATGCTGAAGTTGAAAGATACAAAAGTGGTATTTGGAAATTTAAGGCTTTTGCAATGGTTGGTGAAGACATTGTTTGTCAGGCCGATTTATTATGTGCTTTGCGAAAAAAGGAAGTTTGACATGTCTTTGATTCATCCTTCAGCAATCGTTGATTCTCAAGCAGTCATCGACCCAACTGCAAAAATTGGTCCCTATGCCATCATTGGTCCTCATGTAACTATTGGGGCTGGTACCTCAATAGGATCACATACCGTTATTGAAGGCCACACAAGTATTGGTAAGGACAACGTCATCAGCCATTTCTCTTCTTTAGGGGGTGTTCCTCAAGATATGAAATATCGTGGCGAACCAACACAATTGATCATTGGTGATCGCAACACGATACGCGAATTCACGACCATTCACACAGGTACAGTGCAAGATCAAGGTGTCACTAGAATTGGTGACGACAATTGGATCATGGCTTATGTTCATATAGCCCACGACTGTGTAGTCGGTAACCACACCATTTTTTCAAGTAACGCGCAAATAGCAGGTCATGTCATCGTTGAAGATTGGGCTATATTAGGTGGTATGTCAGGAGTTCACCAATTCGTTCGTATTGGACAACACTCCATGCTTGGTGGTGCATCTGCATTAGTTCAAGATATTCCACCTTTTGTCATTGCTGCTGGAGATAAAGCTCAGCCACACGGATTAAATGCAGAGGGACTCAAAAGACGCGGCTTTGCTCCAGAAACAATTGCCGCACTCCGACATGTGTATCGTGTTTTATATAAAGATGGTTTAACATTTGAAGATGCAAAATTAGCCATTACTGCAACCATCAACAATGGCTATGAAGGTATTGCACTTCAGGCTGAAGGCGTAGAGAAGGTTAGTGAGTTTTTACAGTTCATCAGCGCCTCGACTCGCGGCATTGTCCGCTAAATCATGACGTATTTATTGACTTGCGTAGCCGGAGAGCCATCGGGTGATTTACTTGCTGCGCAATTAATACAAGGCGTTCAACAACATCCCCAATTAGCAGACAGCCGACTAATCGGCATTGGTGGCCCCCGTATGCACGAATGTGGTTTTGAATCATCATGGCCTATGGACGTCCTCAGCGTTAGGGGTTATGTTGAAGTTCTTAACAATTTAGGCAATATATTAAAAATTCGACGCGAGCTTATGCAGCGTATTGAAAATGAACGCCCTGATGTGTACATTGGTATTGATGCACCAGATTTTAATTTGACGATTGAAAAAAAATGTCGTCGATTGAAAATACCCACCGTACATTACATCAGTCCATCAATATGGGCTTGGCGTGGATATCGAATCTTTGGGATTAAAAAAGCAGTTGATCATATGCTCTGTATATTTCCATTTGAGCCAAAGATTTATCATGAAGTTGGGATGAAAGCTACTTATGTAGGGCACCCTTTAGCCAATAAAATTCCGATGTGCCCCAATCCGGCATTAGCAAAGGAACAGCTATCTACAAAAAACTTACTTCAGTATGGCAATATTGATAGCGATGAAACAATTATTGCCGTGCTCCCAGGTAGTCGTGAATCTGAAATCCAATATATCGCTAAAGGATTTTTTAAAGCGATGCTTATCATGAAAAAAAGTCATGGAAAAAAAATTCGCTTTCTAACGCCTGTTGCGACGGATAAGCTTCGTCCAGCACTCGAGTTATTAAAAAAAGAAGCTTTAGAAGAAGACCCTGATATTCGTATTGAGCTGATCACTGAAAACTCAAGTTTAATTTTAGAAGCTGCAGATTCTGTATTAATTGCGAGCGGGACAGCAACACTAGAGGCCGCCTTATGGAAAAAACCGATGGTTATCTCTTATACAGTCCCATGGTTAACCGCTCAAATCATGAAACGACAAGGGTATTTACCTTATGTAGGATTGCCCAATATCTTATGTCAAAATTTCGTAGTGCCAGAACTATTGCAAGAAGAAGCCCAACCAGAAGTTTTGGCGCGTGGAACTTTGGAGTGGCTAGACCATCCAGCGCAAGTTGCCGAACTTGTAGACATCTTTGAGGAATTGCACCTCATATTAAAACAACCAACCCAAGAGTTAGCTGCCCAAGCCATTATGCAAACGATTGAACAATCAGGTGCATGAGAAAACGCATGACTGACATCATCTGCGGAATTGATGAAGCCGGAAGGGGTCCTTTAATAGGTAATGTTGTGGCGGGTGCAGTGATATTAGATCCTAATCGCCCAATTTTAGGACTCAAGGACTCAAAAAAGCTTTCTTCTGTAAAAAGAGAGCTTCTTTATCAAATGATCAAAGAAAACTCCTTGGCATGGGGGATTGGCCATGCCTCTCCTGAGGAGATTGATCGCATCAATATATTACAAGCGACGATGCTTGCTATGCAGAGGGCCTTAGAAAACCTCATTGAGCGATTTCAGATTAAGCCAACCCTAGTGTTAGTAGATGGCAATCGTATCCCCACAATCGATATACCAGCTCAAGCGATTATTCAGGGAGATGACAGTCAGCCCTGTATTTCAGCAGCATCCATCTTGGCAAAAGTTACACGTGACCATGAAATGATGGCATTACACCAACAATATCCTCAATACGGATTTGATCAACACATGGGCTATCCAACGCCACAACATTTAGAGAAGATATCTACGATTGGACTCATTCCTGGTTATCGACTATCCTTTGGTCCTGTAAGGAAAATTTTTAATGGCGACAATCATGTTTGATATCAATGCTTATTTTCGGTTCATACAATCTCCACAGAATGATTTCATCAAACAGATAAAGATTCACCTCGAAGGTGGATCAAAATCTTCAAAATTAAGAAAAGAAAATGGTGAAGCTTTAATTGAAGGCATACATTTAGTTAAGGCATGGATACAGGCCAAAAAAATATCCCAAATCTCCGCACTAGTGACATCAACAACTGATATTAATCACCCTGAAATTGCCCCTCTTATCGAAGAGCTCATCCAATATTGTCAGGATAGCGATACTGATTTTCCGGAGTTAATTATGGTTGACGATAGTATTAAGAACTCCATCAGTAGTTTTGCGACTGGTCCTTGTTTAATGGCAACGGTGAGCATACCAAAAGATAGTTTTTCTTTCGCCGAAAAATTGGATACGATTGTTTTAGATGCTATACAAGACAGCGGTAATGTAGGGACTATATTGAGAACCGCAGCTGCTGCTGGATATAAAAATATCGTCTGCACCGTAGGAACTGCAAGTATTTGGTCTATAAAAGTCTTGCGTGCAGGAATGGGTGCACACCTTGATCTCAGTATTATGGAATCAGTGTCAGCGCAAGAATACTTAGATCAAGTGACACAGTGTGTATATGTAACAGCATTAGACTCCAAGGCAAAAAGCCTATACGATTTAGGGGATGCCTTATTACAAGCTCATACCTTTGTGTTTGGAAATGAAGGTCAGGGCGCTAATCCAATTTTTTTAAAGCATGGTACAAGCATCATCATTCCACAAGAGTCAGGAGTTGAATCGCTTAATGTTTCAGCAGCTACAGCTGTCAGTTTATTTGAAGCACGCCGAATCAGAAAAAAACTGAGTTAATAAATAGATTTATCCGACTTGATTATTTGCAAGATGGTAGTTGCTATTTCTTCAATAGATTTATGCGTTGAAGATAGCCAAGGAATACTATGCCGATCCATCATTGCTTGCGCCTCATTAATTTCATAGCGACAATTTTCCAATGCGGCATATTTACTTCCAGGTCTTCGCTCATTCCGAATTTGAGAAAGCCTTTGTGCTTCGATGGTTAAGCCAAAAAGTTTAGGGAAATATTTATGCAGTTCTGAAGGCAGTTCACCACGTTCAAAATCATCAGGAATCAAGGGATAGTTTGCTGATTTGATGCCATATTGCATGGCTAAATATAAACAAGTTGGGGTTTTACCACTTCTAGAAACACCAACTAAAATAACATCTGCTTCCTCGAGGTTTTTATGCGATTGACCATCATCATGAGCTAAGGAGAAATTGATCGCTTCGATTCTATTTTTATAACTTTCCGTTTCTATATTTTGATGAAACCTACCCATAGCATGAGTCGACTTTAGCTGAAGTTCGATTTCAAGAGGTGCGACAAAAGTATGGAACATATCAAGTACCATAGCTTGTGAAGAGTTAATAAGTTCATTAATTTCAGGATTGACTAAAGTGGTAAAAACAATCGGTTTTTCGCCAAATTTAGTAGCATTTTGATTAATTTCTGACAAAGCTTGATGGGCTTTATCAATTGTATTGACAAAAGGTAAGCGAATTTGTTTAAAGTTTGTTTCAAATTGAGCCAGAATTGAATGGCTAAAGGTTTCTGCTGTGATACCGGTGCCATCAGAAACGATAAAAACAGTGCGGGGTTTATTCGACATATAGATTTAGGCTGATAAAATTAAATAATTAACACGTTAAGATTTCCAATTAATAGAGAGTATTTATGTCTACAGTGTCACATCAAAATGCATATGTCATTCCTTTTGAGGAGCTTCGCATGGCTGACGTTGAAATCGTCGGCGGCAAAAATTCATCCTTAGGAGAAATGATTTCACAGCTTCATTCTAAAGGAGTTCGTGTACCAACTGGATTTGCCACAACGGCATTAGCTTTTCGTGACTTTTTAGATCATCATCAATTAACGCAAAAAATCATTGACCGCTTAGTGGGGCTCAACACAGACGATGTCAAGGCTTTAGCAGCAGCAGGTCAGGATATCAGAAGTTGGATAGTCGAAGTACCACTCCAAGAGCGCCTTGAAACTGAAATAAGAGCCGCATTTTCTAAGTTGGATGCGGATGGGAAAGGCTCATTTGCCGTAAGGTCCTCAGCAACTGCTGAAGATCTACCTGATGCCTCATTTGCTGGACAGCAAGAAAGTTATTTGAATGTCGTTGGTATAGAGGATGTATTAATCCGTATTAAAGAGGTATTTGCCTCACTTTACAACGATAGAGCGATTTCTTACCGTGTCCATAAGGGCTTTTTACATGCTGAAGTCGCATTATCCGCAGGTATTCAAAAGATGGTTCGATCAGATAAAGCATCATCTGGCGTTATGTTCACCTTAGATACGGAATCTGGTTTTAACGATGCTATTTTTATTACTTCTAGTTATGGATTAGGTGAAACGGTTGTGCAAGGTGCGGTGAATCCTGATGAATATTACGTATTCAAGCCATCGTTACGCAATGGCAAATTCCCGATCATTCGTCGCAACTTGGGTTCTAAGTTGATTCAAATGCGGTTTACGCAATCCGGTGAAGAAGGGCGAGTAAAAACAGTTGATGTGCCACTTGAAGCTAGAAACCGTTACTCTTTGAATGATGATGATGTCATTGAATTAGCGAAATATGCGCTCACCATTGAAGAGCATTATCAAAGGCCCATGGATATTGAATGGGGTAAAGATGGTATTGATGGAAAAATATATATCTTGCAAGCAAGACCTGAGACAGTTAGAAGTCAATCTGTAAATAAAGTTGAACTCAAATATCAGCTTAAAGGTAATTCGACCGTTTTAACCCACGGCAGAGCTATTGGTCAGAAGATTGGCGCTGGCCCCGTCAGAATTATTCACGACCCATCAGAAATGGATCGTGTTCAACCTGGCGATGTATTGGTTGCAGACATGACCGACCCGAATTGGGAACCGGTGATGAAAAGAGCCTCTGCAATTGTTACCAATCGTGGAGGAAGAACTTGCCATGCCGCAATTATTGCTAGAGAACTTGGCGTTCCTGCGGTAGTTGGTTGTGGAGATGCTACTGAAGTGCTCAAAGAAGGCGCCATGGTTACAGTTTCTTGTGCGGAAGGTGATGAAGGAAAAATCTATGACGGCCTTATAGAAACAGAAGTGAGTGAAGTGCATCGTGGTGTGTTGCCACAAATCCCCGTCAAAATTATGATGAATGTGGGCAATCCACAGTTGGCATTCAATTTTTGTCAAATACCTAATCAAGGAGTTGGCTTAGCGCGGCTTGAATTTATTATTAACAACAATATTGGCGTTCACCCTAGCGCTATTTTGCAATACCCTAATATTGATTCTGATTTAAAAATAGCAGTTGAGAGTGTAGCTAGAGGGCATGCTAGCCCACAGGCATTTTATGTTGATAAATTAGCTGAAGGAATAGCAACCATTGCTGCAGCATTCTTTCCCAAACCCGTGATTGTCAGATTGTCAGACTTTAAATCCAATGAGTATAAAAAATTGATTGGAGGTTCAAGGTATGAGCCTGATGAAGAAAATCCAATGCTTGGGTTTAGAGGGGCATCTCGATACCTATCCGCTGACTTTGCCAAAGCCTTTGAAATGGAATGTACAGCGATCAAGCGAGTGCGAAATGATATGGGCCTCTCCAATGTCGAAATCATGATTCCATTTGTTAGAACAGTCAAACAAGCAGAAAAGGTGATTCAATTATTAGCTGCTAATGGACTCAAACGTGGCCAAGATGATTTAAAAATTGTGATGATGTGTGAAATTCCTTCCAATGCAATATTGGCAGAAGAATTTTTAGAGCATTTTGATGGTTTCTCAATTGGTTCAAATGATTTGACCCAGCTGACCTTAGGGTTAGATCGTGATTCAGGGATGGAGTTATTGGCCATTGATTTTGATGAACGAGATCCAGCAATTTTGTATCTCATCGAAAAAGCGATTAACGCATGCCTCAGTAAAGGGAAATACATCGGCATTTGCGGTCAGGGACCTTCAGATCACCCCGATTTTGCAAGGTGGCTAATGGCAAAAGGAATCACATCAATATCCTTAAACCCAGACACAGTCATCAAAACGTGGGAAGATTTAGCCAAAGCCTAAACTGCTCGGCGATCAGGCCTCATTCTTTACCAAAGGAATTGGGCCTAGTCGTTGAGGGGCGGTCACAATAGGTAATAACTCTGGGTTATTGGCCCAATTTGGCTCTTGAATCGACATCACGATTTCAGTTAATTTTTGACCCCAAAGGTTACGAATCATTGCAAAATAAGGATTAGCCTCATCGATAGTGATGGCTTTATCCTTAGTAAAAGAATTGATTGCGTACACAAATAGGTCAAGAGGCAGACCAACTGAAATATTACTTTTCAAGGTCGAATCCATCGAGATCAAAGCAGCTTTCGTTGCTAAATCAAGGGAAGTATTGTAATTAATGACCCGATCTAGAATAGGTTTGCCATATTTAGCCTCACCAATCTGAAAGTAGCACGTCTCAAGTGTTGACTCCACAAAATTCCCTGCAGAGTAAATATTAAATAAACGAGGCTTCTCATCAGCCACTTGCCCACCAAAAATAAAACTACAATTAAATTCAATGCCCGCATTGGCAAGTGCTTTTTCATCACGTTCTTTAACTTTTCGAATAGCCATCCCTACGACCACAGCAGCATCATAAGTACTCTTAGCATTCCAAAGGTTGACACCCTCAAAAAGCATGTCATGACTAAGCATTTCTTTTACCGATTGGGTAATGGCAAGATTCCCGGCGCTTAATAAGGTAAATATACGATCATGACCTTCTTGATAAATCGTCATTTTACGAAAGGTGCCAATATCATCCACACCAGCATTGGTTCGGGTATCAGATAGAAAAACAAGGCCTTCTTTTAAACAAATAGCTACACAGTAAGTCATTGATAGATTAATAAAGTTTGAATGTTATCAATTTAACACTTTTCTATGGTGATTTTTGTAATTAACTCCTCAGCACCACCGCCAGAACGAATTCCCTTGACTGGTGCTACGTGAGCATAATCACGACCAATCGCTAAACGAATGTGATGCTCATTGCTAAAACAGCCATTAGTGATATCAATACTATGCCAAATAGCCTTTTCAGCATCTAAGCAAACATCTACCCAAGCATGACTTGCGAGGTTTGGCATATTTTCCGCATAAAAAAAGCCACTTACATATCTCGCTGGAATTTTCAAGTAACGACAAAGGCCTAACATCACATGGGCTTGATCTTGGCAAACACCTTTCTTTAATTTCCAGGCATCCGCAGCTGTAGTTTTTGTATTCGTTGCACCTTGTTCGTAGGAAATCATATTTTGAATATGAATAGCTATTTGTAACATATCTTCAGGTGTCAAATTCTTATTCTTATAGGAAGAAAAATTATGAATCATCTCAGCGGACGGTTCAGTAAGGGGTGTTTGTTGTAATAAGCAAAACGGTGAAACAGCGTCTTTAGAATCAGAAAAAACATACTGGTCTTTTGTAAAGACCTCACCCCGAGCTTCAATGAGCATTCCTGAATAGTTATTATCTAGAACGAAAACATGGCACACATTACCAAAAGCATCGATTGATTCCGTCATCTTACTAGGGGCATTTATTTTCCAATGATCCAAGAGTTGATTGGAAGTATCTTGCGGCGTTAAGCGAAGTTCTTGGATGGAATGATGAACAAAGCGTTCATACAGGTATTCGGTACGGTGAGTAATTTTCAATCTCATATGATTAAGCCGACAAAGGTATTAAATAAATACTACTAAACTCATCAGCAATATGATTAATTTTTTCTAAAAAACGTTGGATAAATTGATCCAAGCCCTCCGTGTGAATATCATCAATGGTTGAGTAGTCAAGCTCGGATTTTAATTTGCCAATCAATCTCTCTATTTCCTTTGACTTATTATTTTTCAATAAAGTAATTAACAAAAGGAGTTGATCGACACACTTGGTAAGGGATCTTGGAAGTTGATTATTAAAAACCAATAAATCAACTATTCGCTCAGGGGTAATTTGGTCAGAATAGGTTTGACGGAAAATCTCAAAAGCAGAGACGGATCGCAACAAGGAAACCCAATGATAAAAATCAAAAGTATCGGACGTATTTTCGATTTTAAAAAGACTAACTTGGTTAACTTGTTGTTGATGTTGATCATTCGATGAGCGATATTTAGCTTTTAGGATTCTTGCGGTATTATCGGCTCGCTCAAGATAGGTGCCAAACTCCATAAAGTGTAAGGCTTCATTGGATAGCATGGTTCCAAAAACAACACCTCTAAATAAATGACAACGATACTTTACCCACTCAAAAAAGGCGGATGGATCTTGGGAAGGGCTTTCTGGAAGAAACTTATTTAAGTTAAGCCAATTTAAATTTTGTGTTTCCCAAACTTCGGATGGGATTTTTCCTCTAATAATTCTTGCATTAACACGTGCAGCGTTCAAACAACAAACAATACTAGAAGGATTATCATCATCAAAAATCATAAATTGAAGTATGTTTTCTCTGTTGTAATCCACATATTTACTTTCAAATTGTTTTTCTAAAAGAGAAACATTCAAAAGCTTACGCCAACTTTCCTGCATAAAGTCGTTAGGTTGAGGCATTAAAGATGTTTGATAAGCAACATCTAACATGCGTGCAGTATTTTCAGCGCGCTCTGTATAACGCGCCATCCAATAGAGGCAGTCTGCGGTTCTACTCAGCATTACGACTCCAATACCCAGGTATCTTTAGTGCCACCGCCTTGAGAAGAGTTCACCACTAGAGAGCCTTCTTTTAAAGCTACTCGGGTCAACCCCCCCTGAACCATGGTAATTTGCTTGCCTGAAAGAACAAGAGGGCGTAAATCAATATGTCTTGGTGCAACGCCGGCTTCAACAAAAGTAGGGCAAGTTGATAAGGCAAGCGTTGGTTGAGCGATGTATTTATCGGGATGGTCGATTAAATACTTTCTAAAATTATCTAACTCAGCAACCGTAGCTAAGGGGCCTATTAACATCCCGTAACCTCCAGCGCCATGGGTTTCCTTCACGACCAACTCGTTTAAGTGTGCCAGCGTATATTGCAAATCTTCTTTTTTGCGACACTGAAAAGTGGGGACATTTTGTAGAATTGGTTTTTCATTCAAATAAAACTTAATCATGTCGGGTACATAGGGATAAATAGACTTATCATCTGCAATACCAGTCCCGATAGCATTTGAGATTCCAACATTACCTGCTCGATAAGCGTTCAATATTCCAGGAATACCTAACGTTGAATCTGGACGAAGAGCTAAAGGATCAAGAAAATCATCATCAATACGTCGGTAAATGACATCCACTACTTGAGGACCTTGGGTAGTTCGCATAAAGACTTGTTCATTTTTGACAAATAAATCCTTACCCTCTACAAGTTCTACGCCCATTTGCTGGGCTAGATAAGAGTGTTCAAAGTATGCGGAATTAAACATCCCAGGTGTTAAAACGACGACATTGAGTTTTTTAGCAGTGCTATGAATTGCCGTTTTTAAGCACTGTAACAACAAATCTGGATAGTGCTCAACAGGGGCGATACGATGTTTCTCAAATAAGTCTGGGAATAATCGCATCATCATTTTGCGATTTTCAACCATATATGACACGCCTGAGGGCACGCGCAAATTATCTTCTAAAACATAATACTCGCCAGCCCCTGCGCGAATAATGTCTATGCCAGCGATATGCGCATAAATATTTCTGGGAACATCTACAAAACGCATTTCAGGGCGATATTGCAAATTATTAAATATCTGCTCTTTAGGAATTAGTCCAGCTTTTAGAATTTTTTCTTCATGATAAATATCATGCAAAAACATATTAAGCGCTTTAACACGTTGCTTGAGACCGTCTTCTAGAATCATCCATTCTTTTGCTGGAATAATCCGCGGTACTTGATCAAAAGGAATTGTACGTTCAGTCCCTTTTTCATCACCATACACAGCAAATGTAATCCCAATACGACGGAAGATTAATTCGGCTTCAGCACGCTTAAAAGCAATGTGACTATCGCTTTGGCGAGAAAGCCAATCATTAAATTCTCGGTAATGTGCTCGAGGTTGACCGTGCTCATCGAACATTTCATCGTAAGGTTTTGTCATGATTACAAGATAACCCATTCTTGTTCCGAATGTATGCTTGCGAGAACCTTTTTAGATAAATACTGCACTCCAATGGTGCAGGCTAATTAATCGTATTTTCCTCGGCTAATTTGTGCTTTTTCCCGAACCCAGTCTCTTTCCTTCTCGGATTCGCGTTTATCAAATTGCTTTTTTCCTTTAGCTAGGCCAATTTCGCACTTGATTCGGCCTTTTGCATAATGCAGGTTAAGAGGCACCAATGTATAGCCTTTTTGTTCAGCTTTGCCAATCCATTTATTGATTTGCTCTGTATGCATCAGTAACTTACGGGTTCTTGTGGGATCCGGGTTGATATGGGTAGATGCTGCGGGCAAAGGGCTGATATGACAGCCAATAAGATAAAGCTCTGCTTGGCGAATCACAACATAAGCTTCCTTAATATTGCCTCTACCAGCCCGAATCGCTTTAACTTCCCAGCCCTCAAGAACGAGCCCCGCCTCGATACGGTCTTCGATAAAGTAATCAAAAAATGCTTTTTTATTTTCAATAATGCTCATATGGTGATTATATTTTCTTCTGCAACAAAAAGTTGGAGTTATTTACCTAAATCATTGATAATATAGTGAAATTGGAAGAATTATGGCAGACGTACACAAATCCCTACTGATAACACATCCTGCGCAGCGAATGTTTGACTTAGTTACAGACGTAAAAAAATACCCTGAATTTTTACCTTGGTGCGGAGGAGTTGAAGTTTTTCAATCGACACCAGAATTAATGGAAGCTAAGATTAACATTAATTTTAAGGGTGTTAAGCAGTATTTTCATACTAAAAATATTCAAAAGTCGCCTACTAATATTGATATGACCTTTGTATCTGGGCCTTTCAAAAAATTTGAAGGTCATTGGATTTTCACCCCACTGTCGGAAGAGGCCTGCAAAATTGAGTTTTCTTTGCATTATGAGTTTTCAAATTTCATCCTCGATAAACTCATTGGGCCTGTCTTTAGCGTGATTGCCAATACCTTTGTCAACAGTTTTGTGAAAAGAGCAAACGATCTTTATGGGGAATGAGATAAAGCATATTCAACTGGAATTATTTGATGGTAGAAATGATCCCCCAATACAGACCTTTTTTTCCCTATCAGCAACCTCCAAAAGAGCTCCGACAGTATTTGAGGCTTTATTACACCTGCAAATAGTCAATACTAAGGATGACCTGATTTTCCAAAAAAAGGGCAGTATAGGGGTATTTAGCATTGTTTTAGGTCCAGATGACACAATTTATGACGGTGATCGCATTGAGTTATACCGTCCTATTTTGATTGATCCCAAAAAAATAAGACGAAAAAAAGCGAATCAAAATAAAGATACGGAATTAAAAATAAAGGCAAAAATACGAAAAGAACGTAAAGATTTCAGGGAATTATGATGTTGTATCTTGAAACATTTATAATCATGTTTTGTGTCTAGGGGTTTTTATGCGACTGATTAAAAAAGCACTTACCTTTGACGATGTGCTACTCGTACCGGCCTATTCGGCGGTCTTGCCTCGGGATACTTTATTGGGTACCCAACTTACACGTCAAATTTCATTAAATATCCCTTTAGTATCTGCCGCCATGGATACTGTAACTGAGGGTAAATTAGCCATTGCGATGGCTTCTGAGGGTGGGATCGGCATTATTCATAAAAACCTCAAACCTTTCGAACAGGCAAGGGAAGTCCTCAAAGTAAAACGCTATGAATCAGGGGTTTTGCGTGACCCCATCACCATACCACCATCGATGACCGTGCGAGAAGTCATACACTTATCCAAAGAACATGGTTTTTCAGGTTTTCCTGTCCTTGAGGGTAAAACGGTTGTTGGAATCATCACAAATCGTGACTTGCGATTTGAAGAAGATTTAGATGCCGCAGTAAACACCAAAATGACCCCCCGTGAACGCTTAGTGACGGTTCAAGAGGGTGCTAGCTTAGAGGAAGCTAAAAGACTGATGAACAAACATCGCTTAGAGCGTGTATTGGTTGTTAATGAGTCTTTCGAGCTAAAAGGTCTCGTAACCGTTAAAGATATTATGAAAGCGACTGAGCATCCCAATGCCTCTAAAGATAGCTTGGGACGATTAATTGTTGGGGCTGCTGTTGGAGTTGGTCCTGAAAATGACGAGCGGGTTGAGTTACTTGTTAAAGCTGGAGTTGATGTCATTGTTGTAGATACAGCTCATGGTCATAGCCAGGGTGTTTTGAATCGCGTAAAGTGGGTTAAAACAAATTTCCCTAATGTGCAGGTGATTGGTGGCAATATTGCAACCGGTGCCGCAGCCTTAGCACTTGTCGATCATGGTGCTGATGGCGTTAAAGTTGGTATTGGTCCAGGATCCATTTGTACTACCCGAATTATTGCTGGTGTGGGTGTGCCTCAAATTACAGCCATTGAAAATGTTGCCTCTGCTTTAAAAGGAACTGGTGTTCCTTTGATTGCTGATGGTGGCATACGCTACTCAGGAGATGTCTCTAAGGCCTTAGCTGCTGGAGCTCATACTGTAATGATGGGCTCCATGTTTGCTGGAACTGAAGAGGCTCCAGGAGATGTCTTTTTATTCCAAGGTCGATCATTCAAGAGTTATCGCGGCATGGGATCTGTTGGAGCTATGAAAGACGGTGCTGCCGACAGATATTTCCAAGAAGACAATAGCGCAAATGTCGATAAATTGGTGCCAGAAGGCATCGAAGGACAAGTTCCTTATAAAGGGAGTGTACTTGCCATCGTTCACCAACTTACCGGGGGCGTAAGGGCTTCTATGGGTTATTGTGGTTGCAAAACAATATCTGAACTTCATGAAAAATCTGAGTTTGTAGAAATCACATCTGCAGGCGTAAGAGAATCACATGTTCATGATGTCATGATTACAAAAGAAGCACCCAACTACCATATTGATTGATTTACTTACAAAGTTTGATTCGTGCACGATAAAATATTAATTCTTGATTTTGGGTCACAAGTAACTCAACTGATTGCCCGTCGCGTTCGTGATCTCAAAGTGTTGGCAGAGATTTTTCCGTACGATATTGATGCCGACAAACTAGAGAAAAAAATTATAGAAGAAGGTTTTAAAGGCATCATCTTATCCGGTGGACCGAGTTCGGTTACGGAAGGTGACACTCCAAGAGCGCCAGATAACGTTTTTACTCTAGGTGTTCCCGTCCTTGGTATTTGTTACGGTATGCAAACCATGGCGCAACAACTTGGCGGTGAAGTTAAGACTGCTGAGTCTTTAGGAAAATCTCGAGAATTTGGTTATGCCGAAGTCCGTGCAAGAGGCCATACCAAATTACTCAACGAAATCGCTGACTTCACCAATAGTGAAGGTCACGGCATACTCAAAGTTTGGATGAGTCATGGTGATTCTGTTACGGTAATGCCCGTTGGCTTTAAATTAATGGCGTCTACAGATTCTTGTCCAATCGCTGGAATGGCTGATGAATTTAGGAAGTTTTATGCTGTGCAATTTCATCCTGAAGTAACGCACACCCTACAAGGTACAAACATCTTAGACCGCTTCGTGAAATCCATCTGTGCATGTGTACCTGATTGGGAAATGGGCAATTACATTGACGAAGCAATTCATAAAATTCGTCAGCAAGTTGGCACAGATGAGGTCATACTTGGTTTATCGGGTGGGGTTGATTCTTCTGTGGCTGCCGCATTAATCCACCGCGCCATAGGTAATCAACTTACCTGTGTATTTGTGGATCATGGTTTATTAAGACTAAACGAAGCCAACATGGTCATGGACATGTTTGCTCGTAATTTGGGCGTAAAAGTAATACATGTAGATGCAATCGAACAATTTATGACACAACTTTCAGGAGTGTCTGATCCTGAACAAAAAAGAAAAATTATTGGCCGTGAATTTATTGAAGTATTTCAAAGTGAGTCAGCAAAAATTAAAAATGCAAAGTGGCTTGCGCAGGGAACCATTTATCCCGACGTTATAGAATCTGCGGGCAAAGGAAAGAAGGGTACTCACACCATCAAAAGCCACCACAATGTTGGTGGCTTGCCAGATGATATGCACCTAAAACTATTAGAGCCCTTACGAGAGTTGTTTAAAGACGAAGTAAGACAACTAGGTATTGAGTTAGGCCTCCCTAAAGAAATGGTATATCGCCATCCATTCCCGGGTCCTGGTCTGGCTGTCAGAATTCTAGGAGAAGTTAAAAAAGAATTTGCGGCACTTCTTGCTCGTGCTGACGATATTTTTATTGATGAACTGAGAAAAACAATTGATCCACAAACAAATCAGTCGTGGTATGACTTAACAAGCCAAGCTTTTGCGGTTTTCTTACCCGTTAAATCTGTCGGCGTGATGGGTGATGGCCGAACGTATGAATACGTGGTTGCATTGCGTGCTGTTCAAACACAAGACTTTATGACTGCTCATTGGGCTCATCTTCCTCATGAACTGCTCGGAAGAGTATCAAATCGAATCATCAATGAAGTACGTGGCATCAATCGTGTTGTGTATGATATTTCAGGAAAACCTCCGGCAACAATTGAGTGGGAATAGTTATTAATTATGAAGTAACTTATTGAAAAATATTTATTTTTAAAAGTTATTTCCATTCAAAAAATCAAAATAACTTGTTCAATAAGTTTATTTTTTCTCAATTAATCTGAATAATTTTAAATTAGACTTGATCCATCGCGCATGAAAATCTTAAGTCTCATTCCACCCATGACGCAGTTAAATACTCCGTATCCCTCTACGGCATATCTAACAGGATTTTTAAGATCTCGTGGAATTGAGGCTGTTCAAGAAGACTTAGCCTTAGCTTTAGTTCTTAGTTTTTTCAATCCTAAAGGCTTAATTGAGGTACATACTCGTGCATTAGCTCAACCGGAAAGAATTCGGAGTGCTAGTGTAAGTTTTTTCCTCGAGTATTTTGATGATTATCATTCAACAATAGCATCTGTGATTGCTTTTTTACAGGGTAAAGATAGCACATTAAGTCACCGCATTAATACGCGTGACTTTCTACCTGAAGGACCGAGATTTAACTCGCTAGATGCTTTTGATGATGAAGAATCCGGAGATACTTTAGCATGGGCTTTTGGTTCTTTAGGCTCCAACGACAGAGCTCGCCATTTAGCTACTTTGTATCTGAATGATCTTTCAGACGTATTACGCGATGCAATTGATAGTCGTTTTGAGTTTGTGAGATATGCAGAGTCTCTTGCTAGCAGTCAACCAACATTTACGCCCTTATACGAAGCTTTAAATGCGGAACCGAACTTAATGGATCTTCACCTCAGAGATCTATCAATCGCTACGATTCATCATCATCAGCCAAGTTTAGTTCTCTTGTCAGTTCCATTTCCAGGCGCCATGTACGCGGCGCTTAGGATCGCTCAAACGATTAAAAATACTGATCCTAAAATAAAGGTTGCTCTAGGTGGAGGATATGTCAATACAGAGTTACGTGAAATAACAGATTCTCGAATTTTTAATTATGTTGACTACATCACTTTAGACTCAGGTGAAAGACCTTTACTAGCTTTGTTGGATCACTTGAACGGCAAACGATCTAAGAGTCGATTAGTACGAACCTTTATTAAAGGTGAAATTAATCAAGTTGAGTTCATGAATTGGCAAGAACCTGATATACCATTCGAGGAAGTTGGCACCGCCACATGGGATGGATTACCACTCGACTCCTATTTATCGCTATTAGATATGCTTAATCCAATGCATCGCTTATGGAGTGATGGACGTTGGAATAAATTAACGGTTGCACATGGCTGTTACTGGAAAAAATGTAGCTTTTGTGACGTCTCTTTAGATTACATTTCTCGATATGAAACCGCTTCTGCTAGTTTACTCGTTGATCGTATTGAACAAATCATTGCAGAAACTGGTCAGACTGGCTTTCATTTTGTTGATGAAGCCGCGCCTCCAAAAATCTTAAAGGCCCTTGCGGAAGAATTAATTCGTCGCAGGGTAGTAATTTCTTGGTGGGGTAATATTCGTTTTGAAAAAACATTTACCCCTGAATTGGCTAGTTTATTGGCTAGAAGTGGCTGTATTGCTATGTCTGGAGGACTTGAAGTTGCCTCAAATAGATTACTTGATTTGATGAAAAAAGGTGTTTCAGTATCACAAGTTGCCAAAGTAACAAAAAGCTTTTCTGATGCGGGTATATTAGTACATGCCTATTTAATGTATGGATTTCCAACTCAAACAGTCCAAGAAACAGTCAATTCATTGGAATATGTTAGACAATTATTTGAGCATGGTTGTATTCAGAGTGGATTTTTTCATCGCTTTATTTGTACTGTTCATTCTCCGGTTGGTAAAAATCCAGAAGAGTATGGTGTACAGCTCGTTCCTCTTCCTGAAATCACATTTGCTAAAAATGACATCAGCTTTATTGACCCCGTTGGTGTTGACCACGATGGTTTAGGGCAGGGTCTAAAAAAAGCGATTTATAACTTTATGCATGGTGTTGGGCTAGAAGAGGATGTTAGAACGTGGTTTGAAAGTTATGGCAAAAAAATTCCTAAAACAACTGTTCCTAAATTTTACATTGGGGATGCTTTAAACCAAAATTGACTTCGGTGATCCTCAAGTGAATCTTTTTGGAGATATGTAAAGCCATCCTCTTGTAATTGAGGAGCGCAACTAAGACCCGCTAAGTCTGCACCAATGATGGCAACACTCTTCATTGAATCAAAACTAATTATTCACATGCTCCAGCCTATGATATTTCAGATAAACCACCAGCTAATATTGAGAGGGAGTAACTCGTTTTAATTAAATTTTCAAATAATTTGTCAATGCAAGTTTGGATTATAGGAAATACCTAATTTCTTAGCTAATGTTTCTAATTTTTTGTCCTGTGTCCAAATTTTGGCATGCGGGGTAATCATGGTAGATGCTAATAATGAGATGTCTATTGCACCACAACCAGAATCATATAACTTCTTAGATTCAATTAAGCTCATGATCTCTAACGTGGTAGCGGTTTTGGCATTTTGTAACTTGCCAAAATAAGTCAATGTTTTATATCGCGGTTTAGGTGGAGATCCACAAGCGATTTCTAATAAGATCAGGGGATGGCATAGTACTTGATCATTTCCGAGAAGATTAAGTAGACTTTCGTTACCATGTCTGAAGTGATGCACCCATACAGAAGTATCAACAATTACCATATTAAGAATCCTGAAGCACTTTTGCTTGTCTTCTAGGAATCGCTTTCATTTTTGGTGCTTTTCCACCTAACGCTGCCAGTCTTTTGGCGGACTCGACGCGAATAAACACCTTAAGTGCTTCACGAAAAAGTTCTGCTTTCTCAATGTTGGGCTCTATGACTTCTAATGCTTGAGCATACAGCTCATCGTCAATTGTTACGGTGGTTCGCATATTTCAATCCTTTGATTTGAATCAGAATAGATGTATTATAACATCAAGATTAACATCAATATAGTTTCATAAAAGTTACACGACATTCAAAGTTATCCTCTATCCAATTGAAAAATATAGGTTTGAACCAAATATAGCTATCGAGTGGGAATAGTATTTAAAAGCTTAATCGTTAATTTTTTAGTTGAATTGATGTTAATTAAGGACTTACTAATTATATTTTCTAGCATTTTATGGCCCTTTAGAGTAAGCTCAACAAATACTTGTTTCACAGGGAGCTTTTTTTCAATATCTCTACTCGTTATTATTAAAACCGCGAGTTAATAGAGGGGGGAATATGCGGCAATTAATATCTTCAATAGTATTTTTTATAAGCCTTTTTTCTGTCTGTTGGAGTAACATTTCCCACTCTCAAACATCAGGCACTGGAACTTGGCCAACCGAAAAAACAATGCGCTTCATCGCAGTTTTTCCTGCTGGTGGCTCAGTTGATCAGATTGCTCGAATTTTAGCAAACTCCCTTCAACCTGATTTAAAGCAACATATTATTGTTGAAAATATTGGCGGAGCTTCCGGTGTTATTGGCACTGCAGCATTAGCTCGTTCTGATCCTGATGGGTATACTTTTGGAGTTGTAGTTGATACTCATGCTGTTAATCCTAGCTTTAAAGATAAGTTACCATATGACACATTAAAGGATTTTGCCCCTGTTACTCTCATTGGCACTTCACCTATGATTTTAGTGGCCAGTAAGAAATCCGGCATTGTCAATTTTAAGCAATTAATAGAACTGTCTAAGTCAGGCAATCAATTTAGCTATGGATCTATCGGGATTGGTAGCTTAGCTCATTTAGCCATGGCCCGTTTAGCTAAAACTGAAGGTTTTGATTGGGGTCATATTCCATATCGTGGCGGACCGCCATTACTACAAGATGTCTTGGGTGGGCAAATACAACTAGCGATGGGCTCAGAAACCATCATGAGACCCCATATTGAGAATGGCAGTGTGGTACCTCTTGTCGTAACAACCCCTAAAAGATCAATTGGCTTACCAACCATTCCCACTATTTCTGAAAGTGGCTTTCTTGGGTTTAACGCTCCAACTTGGTGGGGTGTTTTAGCACCAGCTAAAACACCGCCTGCAATCATTGAATCAATGCATCAATCGATTACAAAAGTCCTTAAAAATCCGCTTGTAGTTGAAAAATTCAAAGCACAAGGTATTGAAATCGTTGCCGGAAACCCTAATACTCTAAGAGATTTTATTGGCAATCAAATGGCAATTTGGGGTAAATTTGTGATCGAAAACAATATTAAAGATACCCCATAAACTTTGAATCAAAAATTTTGTAATCAATTAGTAGCGAGTTAAAGTCTCCTCTTTAGTAACGCTATAATTTTTGTTGTAATTGTTAAGTTATATTAATCTAAATGAAAAATACTTTACGAAAATTTCAAGCTGCATTGATTCTGCTAATTATATTGTCGCTGCAAACTAAAGCATTTGCCTCTGCGTGCAATCAAGATATCCGAGTACCGATTGCTTTTCCAAAAGGATCTTATTGCTGGTCCTTTCTTGGGAAAGGGACTACCTTTTATGGAAATTTTGCGGCAGGGCAAAGAGTCTCAGTCTCCATGCGTGGATGGAATGGAAATTCCTGGGAATTCATTTATCCTGGAGCATCAGACCGCCGAAATTTTTATGTCAGCGATCAAAATGATCGTGGTCAAATTGACTTTACAACTCCCCATGCAGGATATTATGAATTTGGATTTTATCCCTGTGTATTTTGGGGGGCGACTGTACAAATTAAAATTTGTGCAATTTAAAACTTATTTTTGCGCTAGTATCCCCATGCCAGGCAAAGGATCAAGAATACCTATTTTTCTTAAAGCCCACCAATATGTGGCGACATTAACCCCGATTAAAGGCTTACCAAATTTCTTTTCAATCAATGGAGTCAGGGCCGATACTGGCAAATTTGTTCCAACATGAATAAATGCTTGAGCCTCAGGATGATCCACTTGTTCAAAAGCAGCGATAATTTCCTCAGCGGTAAAGCGGGCTACGGCAGTGGGACCAATAGACTTCATACCATAAGTTTTACTAACTTCATATCCACAGGCCTGAAAAAAATGAGTAATCATTTCATCAGCAGGAGGCCAATAGGGTGTGAGTATAGCTATTTTTGAGGGGTTTCCAATCGCCTCTAAGCCGGCAAGAACCGCTCTTGAAGGAGTAATAAATGGTATTCCACATAAGTCTTCTAATCGTTTCTCTTCATCTAGGGCTCGTTTTGCATCTCCTCGAAACGAATGAATTGAATGACCATGGGCAACCACATGTGGCTCACATACGAGTACAGACTCTAAGGCAACTTCTAAATTACCTTTTTCGGTCTCTAAAGCCAATTTATAGGCTGCCTGATCATCATAAGGACGAGGAGGAAGAACCATTCGGGTTACATGGTTTGTTACGCCAGTTGGCCTCATGAGTTCCATTTCTGGTTGAACAACGGTATTTGTTGCTGGGACAACAATTGCAACTTTGGCACGTGAAGCCAAGGTGTCTGTAGAGGGTATAAATTGAATCTTTAAATTTTTGTCACTCATGATGTACCCCTTCGTTATTCAACTTTTAAATTACTAGCTTTAGCAGCCTCTGCCCAGGTTTTAATATCGTTCGTTAATATTTGTTTAAATTGAGCAGGCGTATTACCAAGATGATCAACCCCAATTTGCAGAAGCCTTGTTTGCATGTCTGGAGTGGCGACGATCTCTTGGATCGCGCTTGATAATTTATTAATAATAGATAGGGGAGTTCCAACAGGGGCAACTATTCCATTCCAAGTAATGGTTTTAAATCCAGGATAGCCTGATTCAGCAATGGTTGGAACATTGGGAATTAATGATGATCGTGATTCACTAGACACACCAATAATTTTAATATTGCCAGCTGTCGCGTGAGGGGTTAATTCAGAAATATTACCAAAGTACATTTCTACTTGTCCCCCAAGAAGGTCTGCCACTGCTGGAGCACCACCTTTGTAACTTACGTGAGTCATATCTAATCCTGCTCGGCTCACAAATAAAACTGCAGATAAATGAGAAACACTTCCAGATCCGCCTGATGCGTAATTAAGTTTGCCTGGATTATTTTTCACATATTGCACAAACTCTTTTAAATTATTAGCTGGGACATGTTTACCAATACCTAAAACAAAAGGATTTGTACCAACAATACTCACAGGTGTAAAGTCTTTGATGGGCTCATATCCGGTCTTGGTTATAACGGGTAAGATCGCCATGATAGGCATGGCTGCCATTAAAAAGGTATAACCATCAGGAGCGGCTTTGGCAACGAAATTAGCAGCAATGACACCGTTAGCTCCAGCTTTGTTATCCACAATAAAAGGTTGATCAATCAACTTTGATAGTTTTTCAGCAGTGATTCGTGCGATTGAATCAGTATTGCCGCCTGGAGCAAAAGGAACAATGAGTTTAATCGGGCGTGAAGGCCATGACTCTGATTGAGCAAGAGATTGTTGTGTGAGGGGCAATGGGGAGAAGAGAGCAAGACTTTTCAAAAGAGTCTTGAGCGTATTACGTTTTGGATTTCGTATATTTGTCATAGAGATAATATTTATGTGATGCGGTTGGCTGATTGAATACTATTGATCATCGAAGAGTTAAGCAAATATTCTCTACGTGAATCCTGATTTGAATTCATTTTCCTTAAATAGGCAAATCGATCCTGGCGATTCTTTGGATCTTTTTCTTCTAGTTGTTTTTTGTTATTAATTGAAAATTCTTGAACATATTGCAAGTTAACTGATTTTCTTTGTCGTTCATACAGATCAAGAATTTCAGTATTAGCATCTTCATTGATGACCTTAGCTAGCTTTTCAGTTAGGCTCATCGCATCATGGATGCCACTATTTAGTCCAAAACCACCTAAAGGATTATTGACATGAGCTGAGTCGCCAGCCAATAAAACTCGGTGCTTTCTAAATTGTTTTGCAACCCTTTGATGAACCCGATAAACACTTTGGTGAACAATAGGGACATCCTGTTGCAATTTTCCATTTAATGCTCTTTTAAAGACTTGATTGGCATATTGCGGGGTTAAAACCTCTTCATCGCTAATACTAGAATCAACAGGGACTGTCATGCGCCATAATCCTGGCGGGGCAACATCAGGCATTCTAAAAAAGGCAACCCATTGAACAGGGTCGCTCATATATGCATTATCGGCATAACCAAATGGTGCAAGATCAAAGGTTGTACTCATGACGCTATAGCGTTCTGGCCAGGTGTAACCTTCAAACTCAATATCACAGGCTTTTCTGACGATACTTTTGCCGCCATCGGCACCAATGACCCAATTTGCGGTAAAAAGCACATTTTCTGGTTGGCTCCCAATTAAGAGAGAAACCTCATCATCGGTTTGAGTTAACTCTAATAAAGGATGAGAAAAAAATACCTCAGCATGCGGATAACTTTGGAGCATCTTAAAAAGAATTGGCGTTAATCGATGTTGCTCAAGATGAAGCCGAAAGGGATACTTTGTATCATTCGCTAAAACCCCCATATCCCACTCGACGATTAATCCCTCTTCGAGATCTCGACTTTGCCACCTAGGAACCTGAATACCAATCTCCATCATGGCATTAGTAACACCTAAAGGATCTAACATTTCTAATGTGGGTGGATGAAACGTTCCAGCTCGTAAATCGATGGTTAATTCAGGCTCAGCCTCAATTACTGTAACGGGGATACCGTTTTTGGCTAATTGAAGAGCACAAAGCAAACCAACTGGACCCGCGCCGACAACGATAACATTTTTATTGATCTGTTTCATGTTAGACGTTTATTAAATAACCAATTTGTTGTCTTATCGCTAATGATTCTTGTCCAACTAAAATGTTAGCTAGCTTTTGGGCTAATTCAAAGTTTTGAGATGTTTTGCAGATAGCTAATGTGTAATCCGTATTTAACTCTACTGATTTAGGAAGTAAACCAATGAGTTGAACACCAGGACAAATGTTGATCTCAGTAGTCTGTGTTCCGCCGATCACATTCGTATCAGGATCTAAGGCCATTTCTGCCATTGCAGTTGCGCCATTGGGAAAGGTTTTAAAACGACTTGCTAATTCTTGGTCTAGACCCAACTGTCGCATCACCTTCATAAAATGGATACCTGCAGTTGATTTTTCCATATCAGGAAAATAAAGCGCTGGAGCAGATCTAAAAACTTCCTTTAGTTCATCAGCTGTCAATATTGATGGCGGAGGAGTCGTTCTTTTGCTAGGAATTGCAATACCAGTTGGAACAATGCCCAATGACCTTACTGAGTCTGCGTGGACATGGCCGGATTTCACAAGTTGATCAACTAATGATTTTGAAAGAATTACAAGATCACAATGAGCACCCTGAACAACGAGATCACGCATCGCACCGACAGCACTAAAAGTACCATTGATTTTGCAATGATGCTTATTTTCAAAATCAGTTTGAATGCCTTTTACAACTCCAGCCGCAGCACCACCACTTAATACAACAATTTCCGACATATCAGTTCCTATACATTAATCTGGCTTAATTCCTGCTGACTTCACAATTGCACTCCATTTGGCAATATCGGCATCTAAATACTTGTTAAATTCGCTAGGCGACATGATTAAAGGGAGCGCACCTTGTTTTGCCCATGTATCTTTTACTTCTGATTGCGAGATAATTTTTCGAATAGCATTATTCAAAATGGTGACTGCTTCGGGAGGAGTTCCTTTAGGAGCCATGATGCCTAACCAAATCGTGGTTTCATACTTAGGGACACCGGCTTCATTCACCGTTGGTATTTGAGGCATGATCGCCGATCTATTTTTACCGGTAGTCGCCAATGCTTGTACTTTATTTTCTTTTACAAACTCATTCATCGTAGTAACCGCGTCAAACATCATATCGACTTGCCCACCGATAACATCAGTTCTTGCACCAGAACTTCCCTTATAAGGGATGTGGGTAATATCCAAACCTGCCATTGATTTAAAAAGTTCACCAGCCATGTGATATGGAGTGCCATTGCCAGATGAAGCATAGTTATATTTGCCTGGCGAAGCTTTTACGAGTGCAATTAATTCAGCTAAAGTTTTTGCTGGAACTTTGGGATTGGTAACCAGTACCAGATCAGAATAATTGATCGGCGCAACTGGCACAAAGTCTCTCATTAATTGAAATGGTTTATTTTGAACCAATGACTCATTGACGGTTTGGGTATTTGACATCATAAGGAGGGTATAACCATCGGCAGGTGACTTTGCCGCAAAATCAGTCCCAATAATTGATCCAGCACCAGGTTTATCTTCTACGATAAAAGACTGCTTTAATTCATCCTGAAGGCGTTGCGCCATAAATCGAGCATAATTATCAGCAGGCCCACCGGCCGCGAAAGGAACAATAATTTTTACTGTTTTGTTGGGATACTGTTGTGCATATAACAAAGTCGGCAGCAGCAACAAAGAGATAATTAAACGTGTAAAGAATTTCATGTGTCACCTTTAAATTTGTATTTGAAAACTCATATAATTTACCATTTTTAGAATATACAGTAATCTAGAACTCTTGATGATAAATACGCCCAATAACCATGCACAAAGTCTTCGTTTAAAGGCTTATGAAGCGCTTACTGTATCCGATCCTATCTCTAAATATGACGCTGTCAAGCATATAGTGGCCTGCCATCTTCAAGAAGAGTCTTTCATTAACCCCTCAGAGATTATTGTATCGAATGAACATTTAATCCCCGGTCGTCCCAATCAACCTGTATTGGTTAACCCATTATCAGTCAAAAAACGATCCATGCACACAACTGAGGGAAGGGCGGTTGCTATCCATGCATTGGCGCACATTGAATTTAATGCTATCAACTTAGCTCTTGATGCTGTATGGAGATTTGCTGATATGCCTAAAGACTATTATCTTGATTGGATAAAAGTTGCCGATGAGGAGGCTACGCATTTTTTATTACTCAAAAATTACTTAAACAAATTGCAATATGACTATGGTAATTTCCCTGCGCACGATAGTTTGTGGGAAATGGTTGAAAAAACAAAGGGTGATATTCTTGCTCGAATGGCATTAGTCCCAAGAACAATGGAGGCTAGAGGCTTAGATGCCGTCCCGGCAATGAGGGCTCGGTTTTTACAGGTAAAAGATGATCATATGGTCGATATTTTAGATACGATCTTACATGATGAGATTGGCCATGTTGAAATTGGCAACCGTTGGTTCAATTTCATGTGTAAGTCACGTGAGCTTGATCCATTGAAAGCTTTTCAAGAATTATCATTGCAATACAATGCACCGATTCTAAGAGGCCCGTTTAACATTGATGCACGAAAACAAGCCGGCTTTACGGATGAAGAGATTGAGCTATTACAGGGTGGTCAGTAAATGTCGAAAATCATCTTTTATACCAAAGAAGAACTGCAATCTAGAGTAGGTACGGAGGTTGCAATCAGCCCTTGGCTTGAAATCTCACAGCCCATGATCCAAGCTTTTGCTGACTCCACTATAGATCATCAATGGATTCATATAGATTCAATACGGGCAAAAAAAGAGTCTCCTTATGGAACGACAATTGCTCATGGTTTTTTAACGCTGTCTTTAATACCTTACTTTTTAGAGTCTTGTATGGAGTTTCCATTAGCAAAAAGAGCGATTAATTACGGCTTAAATAAGGTCCGATTTCCAAGCGCGGTAAATTCAGGCAGTCGTATTCGAGGTCGTTTTTTTATCCAAGAGATTACCGAAATTGAAGGGGGCATTCAAGTGGAGTGGAAAATCAGCCTTGAGGTAGAGGGAATCGAAAAGCCAGCTTGTGTGGCTGACATGTTAATCCGTCTATATTTTTAGAACTTGTTCCCAAGCTAACTCTGCAAGAGGTTTCGCTTTTTTCCCAGCTTCAAGAGCAGAATCACTAGACGCATTACCTTGTAATGCCCTTGCCATAATCCCTTGAAGTATTGCTGATAATCGAAACATATTAAAAATAATGTAGAACTCCCAATCCTTTTGACTTTCTAGTACATGTCCAGTTCTTTCTAAGTAGGATTCTAAATAAGTTTTTTCATTGGGGATTTTTAAACTCTGAATATCGACACCTCCAAGACCTCTAAATAAAGAAGGGGATAGGCGCCATACCATTGCATGATAAGCAAAATCAGATAAAGGATTACCGAGTGTGGATAATTCCCAATCAAGTACCCCTAAAATTTTTGGTTCTACAGGATCGAAAATGAGATTATCAAGCCTAAAATCACCATGCACTAAGCTAGTTGCATCATAGTGGGGAATGTGTTGAGGCAGCCAATCAATTAAATTATCCATGGCAGGTATTTTTTCAGTTTCAGAAGCTCTGTACTGCTTGGTCCAACGATCTAACTGCCTTTGAACATAACCTCCAAAACGACCATAATCCTCGAGGCCAATAGCCACAGGGTCTAGAGCGTGCATTTGGGCAATTACTAAATTCATAGCATCAAATACTTGCGTGCGATCAGTATTTGATAATTCTGGCAAACGAGGGTCCCAAAAGACGCGACCTTGGAGAAAACTCATTAAATAAAATTCTGAACCAATAACATCGATATCCGAACAATAGCCAAGAGGTTTTGCGACCGGGAAATGATGCTGGGACAAAGCGCTGATTACTTTATATTCACGATCGATAGCATGGGCACTGGGTAGTAATATACCGGCAGGTTTTCTTCTTAAAACATAAGACTGTTCATTATGTTTGACTAAAAAAGTTGGGTTTGATTGCCCACCTTTAAATTGATGGAGCTCGAGAGGCAATTCAGGATTGATATTGGGAACATGATCTTTAGCCCAATCTAAAAATTTCTCTGTTGAAAATACATGATCTAGAGGAACTTCTTTCGTTCCTGAAAATTGCGTCATGACTTGATATCCACCAATTTAAAAGTACCCATTGCCTTAGCAACCATCTCACCAGTAACATCAAACGCAGACGCTTCGCAAAAGTGAATAGATCTTCCACTTTTTAATACTTTACCCCTGACGATCAACTTATCTTGACCACCCTTCATAAACACAATCGACATATCAATGGTTAAACCCACTCCAGTGTGTTTAGCCTTCGTTTTTGCCGACATTGCCATTGTAAAATCAAGAAGAGTCATCATGACACCTCCATGAGAATATCCAAGCGGATTGCAATGGTGAGGTTGCAGCTCTAGCACCGACTCGACTTCACCTTCAGCAATGATTTTAGCCTCAACGCCTAAATGAGCGATGAATGGTACATGTACTCCAAAGTATTCTTTTTTCATAATTAAATCCTAACAGACCTCAAATAAACCGGCGGCACCTTGCCCACCACCAACACACATCGTCACAACAACATACTTAACATTTCTGCGCTTGCCTTCAATTAATGCATGGCCAACCATCCTAGCACCCGAAACGCCATAAGGATGGCCAACAGCAATAGCACCACCATTCACATTTAAAATTTCATCTGGGATACCTAATTTATCTCGGCAATAAAGAACTTGAACGGCAAATGCTTCATTCAGTTCCCAAAGACCAATATCCGACATTTTTAAGCCCGTTCTTTCCAGTAGTCGAGGAATAGCAAATATCGGACCAATACCCATTTCATCTGGCTCACATCCCGCAACAGCAAACCCTCTAAAAATCCCTAAAGGTTCTAAGCCTTTTTTCTCTGCGAGTTTGGCATTCATCACGACTGCGGCGCTAGCTCCATCAGAAAATTGGCTCGCATTACCTGCCGTTATCACACCACCAGGTAGGGCAGCCCTAATTTTTTGCACACCTTCAAAATTAGTATCAGGACGAATACCTTCATCCTCACTCACGGTCACTTCTTTTGTCGATAACATCTTTGTTTCTGTATTAGCAACACCCATCGTCACTTTAATTGGTGCGATTTCATCCCGAAAAAGACCTTGCTCCTGAGCTTTTGAAGCACGCAATTGACTTCTTACGCCATATTCATCTTGAAGATCCTTACCGATGTTATAGCGCTTGGCAACTTGTTCCGCCGTTTGGAGCATCGACCAGTAGAGTTCTGGTTTAGATTTTTGCAAAGATGGCTCAAGTAACATGTGCTGGTTCATTTCTAATTGAACACACGAAATTGACTCGACGCCGCCAGCAACCATCACTGGGACATGATCAACAATGACCCGTTGAGCAGCCATAGCAATGGCTTGTAATCCCGAAGAACAAAAGCGGTTGACTGTGACACCGCCAACAGATATAGAAAGCCCAGCTTTAAGGGCGATTTGTCTTGCGATATTAAGGCCAGTTGCCCCTTCAGGATTGGCGCAGCCCATAATGACATCTTCAACTTCATTTGGGTCAACTTTGGCACGACGAACTGCCTCATGGACGACGTGACCGCCTAAAACTGCGCCATGAGTCATGTTAAAGCTTCCTCGCCATGACTTAGCTAATGGGGTGCGCGCTGTCGATACTATTACTGCTTCTGTCATGATATCTTCCTCAAAATATTTTATGAGCCTGTGAGTGATTTAGTTTGAGCTAAGCAGTCGAGTAATAACTGAGCCGGTTTCCAAAAATCATCATTAGTGGATTGATAAAATTTATTGCAAACTTGTATTACTTGAAATAGTCCGATTTCATCAGCATATTTAAGAGGTCCCCCACGATAGACAGGGAAACCGTAGCCTGTAAGGTAAACAATATCAATATCTGAAGCTCGCTGAGAGATTCCTTCTTCAAGGATTCGGACTCCTTCATTGATCAAGGCAAAGATGCAAAATTGGACAATTTCATCATTAGAAATTTTTCTTGCCTTAAATCCATGATCAGCTCTAAATTGAATAAGCATGTTTTCCAGCTCGGAATCTGGTAAGGGTTTACGATTTCCCTTTTCATAGGCATACCAACCCTTACCAGTTTTTTGACCGAATCTTCCGGCTTCACAAATCACATCTGCAAATTTAGAATACTTCAACTGAGGTTGTTCAATAGCGCGACGTTTACGGATAGCCCAACCAATATCATTACCAGCTAAATCACTCATCCTAAAAGGCCCCATAACCATGCCAAAATCTTCTAAGGCTTTATCAATTTGCCATGGTGTTGCACCTTGTTCAAGTAAAAATCCTGCCATCCGTAAATATTGCTCAACCATTCGGTTGCCAATAAAACCATCACAAACTCGGCATACTACTGGCGTTTTCTTAATTTTTTGCGCCAGTTTCATGACTGTAGCAATTACGTCATTAGATGTTTTATCACCGCGAACCACTTCGAGTAGTTGCATGACATTCGCTGGACTAAAAAAGTGCATGCCGATGACATCTTGAGGACGATTCGTAAAATTGGCAATTGTGTTGACATCGAGTGTCGATGTATTTGTAGCTAGAATTGCACCTGGTTTAACAACAGAGTCGAGTTGTTTGAAAACAATCTCTTTAATCCCAATCTCCTCAAATACCGCTTCAATGACTAAATCCACATCTTGTAAATCACTGTAATTCAGGCTTAATTGAATGAGGTTTAATCTAGCCTGCATTTTTTCTGCGGTAAGTTTTCCTTTTTTAACAGTATTTTGATAATTAGTTTGAATCGTCGATAAACCTTTATCTAGTTTATCTTGGGATGTTTCTAGAAGAATGACGGGAATACCAACATTCACAAAATTCATGGCAATACCGCCACCCATTGTTCCAGCTCCCACAATACCTACTTTTTTAATCTCACGAATGGGTGTATCAGGCGGAATATCGGCGATTTTTGCGGTCCCTCGTTGAGCAAAAAAGGCATACCGCATCGCCCTAGAAACAGAGGTATTCATCAGATCAAGAAAAAATTCTCGTTCTTTTGTAATCCCTTTTTCAAAGGGTAGTGTGATTGCCGCTGATATGGCATCAATCACCTTAAGTGCCGCAGGATAGGGTGCAGCAACTGTTTTTACTGTATTACGAGAGAACTGTAAAAAACTTTCAAAATTTGGATAATCTATACGAATGTCACGTATCTTTTTAAGCGGTTTTTTCTCATCAATCAATTGCTCTGCAAATTGAATTGCAGAATGAATCAAATGAGATTCATAAAAAGCATCAATTAAAGGCGAATCCTTAAAAGCAATTGCAGGCAGAGGATCTCCTGACAAAATAAAATTAAGAGATTTTTCAACACCAATAACGCGTGGTAAACGCTGGGTTCCGCCAGCTCCAGGAATGAGTCCTAATTTAATTTCAGGAAGCGCAAGTGATGCACTTGTGAGCGCTACTCGGTAATGACAACCCAAGGCTAACTCAAATCCACCGCCCATACAAACACCTTGGATAGCAGCAATGATAGGTTTTGTAGAGTTTTCAATGACCCGGATAACCGATTGCAAATGTGGCTCTGTGAGTGCCTTAACAGTACCAAATTCTTTAATATCAGCACCGCCTGAGAAAGCCTTTTCTGATCCTGTAATAATAATTGCACCAATACTGTCGTTTTGTAATGCCTCTTGAATTCGTTCAATAATAGAAACTCGCAATGCATAACCCAAACCGTTCACCGGAGGATGATTCATCGTAATTAATGCAACTCTATTACTTAACTCAATCTGAGTGAGTCCCATATATTTTCCTTTTAATCAATCATTACATCAGAATAAGTCTGGGTTAATTGCAACGACTACTTTACCCATGGCTTGTCGTGATGCCAAATGTTCTATTGCCTCTACAGCATCTTGAAAAGCAAATGTTTTAGTAATTATTGGCTTAATTTTGTTTTGTAAAATCAGTTCCATAATAAAGTCCATATTTTGCAAATGTAAATCTGGGTTCCTTCTTATCCAGTCACCCCAGAAGACTCCCATAATATTTCTTTCTGATAGCAATGCTAGATTAAGGGGTATTTTTGGTATAGCACCCGAGGCAAAACCAACGACTAAATGACGGCCTCGCCAAGCTAGACTACGCAGTGCAATCTCCGAGTAATGACCACCAACGGGATCATAAACAACGTCACAACCTCGTTGCTGCGTTATTTCTTTAATGCGAGTTTTTAAATCTTCTTTTTCGTAATTAATGGACTCATGAGCGCCTAGGCTTTTACAAAAGTCTAATTTCAAATCAGAAGATGCACAAGCAATTACCTTCGCGCCGATGACATTGGCTAATTCAATGGCGGCAGCACCAACGCCACCAGAAGCTCCTAAGATAAGGATTGTTTCTTCTGCCTGCAGTTTGGCAACATTATTTAATGCATGTAAAGAAGTGCCATACGTTAAAGTTATAGCAGCCCCCATAGCTAAAGGGATTGAGTCTGGAAGGGGTATTACACGGTCAATATCAACCGCAATTTTCTCAGCAAAACCACCATAACTTGGTGCACAAAATATGCGATCACCAATTTTAAAATCTTTTACATCACTACCTAGAGCACAAATAACCCCTGATATTTCATGTCCTGGCGAAAAAGGAAATGGAGGCTTCGTTTGATATAAACCTTGAACCATGAGCGCATCTGGAAAATTAACCGCAGCATAAGCTACGTTTACAAGAACTTGATTCGCCAAGGGAACTGGATCTTGCAGTTCTTTAATTTGTAGTTGTGCAATTGGTCCAAAGGACTCACATAACAGAGCTTTCATCGTCATTTAAAGTGCCTCAGGATTATTTAACGAAAGAATAGATTGCATACGTCGTTCAATCAAAGGATTAATTCGTTGATGAGGAATAATGTAGAACTGGTTCTTAACTACAGCCTTAAAAACTTCTTCAGCAATTTGAGTGGCAGTCAATCTGCCTGATTGAACTGCTTGAGCCATATTCTTTTCATATTCAATAGAAAGCTCGTCCTTTGGTTCTAGATGTTCCCCAAAACGTTCAGGCCTATTTTTCTGCGACTGATGTATTTGAGTCGGCACCCAGGCAGGACATAAGACAGAAACCCCCAGATTCGATTGCAATTCTTGTAATTCAAAATACAGTGTTTCCGATAATGTAACAACACCATGTTTGGATGCGCTATAAGCAGCCATACCTGGAGTGCTAATAAGTCCAGCAACAGATGCTGTATTGACAATATGGGATCTCTCGGGTTGTTCTAGCATGCGTGGAACAAAATGCCGAATTGCATGGGCAACACTATGCAAATTGACACCAATCAACCATTCCCAGTCTGCCGCAGTATGTTCCCAGCTTAAGCGATTTAAACACACGCCCGCATTATTACAAAGCAACTCAACAGAGCCAAAACGTTTAAAACTTAATTCACAAAGATTTGCAATATCGGCTTCTTGACTCACGTCTGTTTTAACAAGTAATGTTTTGCTATCGACAAGTTTCAATTGCGCTTTCACTTCCTGCAACATATCGAAATTGATATCTGACAATACAATATTCATCTGCCGAAGGTTTGCTTGTTTAACCAGTTCTAAACCTATGCCACTAGCAGCACCAGTAATAACAACGGTACGATTATCTAATTGAAGATCTTGATTACTCATGTAATTAACTCAACGTTTCCATGGGGTGTTAAATAAGGGACTATAGGGTAGATATCTTTTTGCGCAGCAAAAGCAACTTCATTTTGCCATTCTCTGTTATTTAAAAGCTGACCTACTCTTGAGAGGTTTAATAAATCAATGGAAGAACCGCTATTATGAAAAATCTTCGCTGCCATCGCGCTATCAGAAAGTTGCAAGGTATTATGCGAAAAGGTATTTAACAAACACTCAACAAAATATCCGGCGCCATAAAAATCCTCAATATTGAATTGATCACTTGAGCCCGAGCAGACAATCAAAATATTACTCTTGGCATAATTTTTAAAAAGGTGATTGGTTACAGCCTGAGCATTCAACAATGATCCCACATAGGTGATTTGGGTATTTTTACACTCTGTTAGTGCAACTGTGCCATTGGTTGTGCAATACACTAATCGCGAATCAAGCATCCCGGCTTCCAAAAGCGCAATAGGAGTAGGTTGAATAAATCCCGATAAAGTATCCGCATTGAGTTCTCCCGAAAACTTATACCCTTGATATTGCTCTTGTTGTTGCAAAACCAAAGCTTCATCATAATTCCTGACGGGTACAACCTCTTTACAACCATTTGCTAAAGCAGTCACAATCGAACTCGTTGCAATGAGGATATCAAGAACAATGACAACTTTATCGCTGATTTGTTCCTTTTTTAACTCAGATTTATTGGTTAAAACATGTAGTTTTGGCATGATTGTTTAGTTACTTGGTCGTTTTTCGTACATACACCATGCTTCGATCGTTGTTGTTAATTCATTATGTTGGTTATAGCAACTCCAGCGAGATAACATCATTCCAAGATGAGGCTTACTGTTGAGTGACTTTGTTTCTAAAATTTCCACAATCGTTTTTAAAGTATCACCAGGGCGTATTGGCTTTATCCATTTCAAGCTCTCAAGTCCGGGAGAGCCAACTGATGAAGAATTAATCATAAAGCTGTCGCACACCATACGCATCATCAATGCGCCAGTTTGCCAACCGCTTGCAATGAGGCCTTTAAACTGGGTTTCTTCTGCTGCTTGTTTATTCACATGAAAACGTTGGGGATCATATTGACTGGCAAAGTCAATAATTTGGGATTCAGAAATCGTTATTGAGCCACATTCAATAGTTTGGCCTTTGACAAAATCTTCCCAATAATAAAATCTCTTTATATCTTTTTCAGCTGACATTGATTTATGCACTCACTTTTTGAAGACGTTGTAAAACCGCAAAAACACCGCTCGTTCTGAGAATTAACTTTTCACCAACCTTTAGATAACAATCAGCAAAACTCATTTTGGCACCAATTTTATGAATATTTATTTCTGTATGTACCCAATCACCAGGTTTTGGGCTTGCAATAAAGTCGGCATTTAAATGAACTGTAACTAATTTTTGAGGAGGATCGGTTGCTCTGGATAGGTTATATCCCAGCGCAGAATCTGCCATAGAAATTAACATACCCCCATGCGCAGAACCCCAAATATTGGTATGTTTGTCTTCAATATGAATACCAAAGACTCTTTCTGCACGCCCATTCTCATGGACTTCGTTTTTAAAGTACCAGGGCCCTAGCAAACTGAGAAATTTCTCAGCTTTTTCAGACATAGGGTGTTGATAAAAGCCTTCTGGAATAGTTAATTCGGACATAGCGTTTAATGGGGTTTAGATACAGATATATTAGGAGCTCTTTTTTCTAAAAAAGCACGGAGGATTTCTTTTGCGGCTGGCTGTTGCAATAAATGAAGGAACTCTAAAAACTCGGATTCTAGAGTTTCATCTGTGGTCTTTTGATGGTGTTGCTTTAGTAAGCGCTTTGTGGACAATATTGAATCATGGGGCTTACTTGCCAATTGCTGGCACATCTCAAATCCCTTTAAAAGAATTTGCTCTTTGGGATAAGACGAATTAATCAAGCCTGCTTGATGGGCAACTGAGGCATCAAAATAATTTCCTAGCAATAACAGTTCATTACTTAATTTATGACCAGCCTTCATCGGCAATAAGTAGCTAGAAGCCCCCTCAGGACATAAGCCTAAATTGACAAATGGCAATTGAAATCTCGCCTGAGTTGAGGCGATGACTAGATCGCAGTGTAAAAGTAGGGTAGTACCAATACCAATGGCATCACCTCCAACAGCAGCCACAATCGGTAAGTGACAGTTGGCAATTGCTTTTAAAAACTGCAAAGCGGAAGATTCTTCGCTTAGATTGAATTTAACGAACTCACCTAGATCATTTCCAGAAGTAAAGAGGTCTTCTTGGCCGTGGAGGTATATAACCCTAATGTCTTGATTGATATGTGCAAATTGAATATTTTTGGTCAAGGATTGATACATAGCTCCTGTTAAGGCATTTTTCTTATCACGACGATAGATTTCTAATTCCAAAATTCCGTTTTTGTAATTAGCTTTTATGTGATCTGTGGATTCTATTTTTGTCATTGCTTATCAAATGTATTTTTGGACGAAGTCTTTACCTATTATCAATTAAAAATAATTACCCCTGTTCAAGTTTAAAATAGATACCTATGTATACAGTAAAAGAAATTTTTAGCACCTTGCAGGGCGAGGGTGCGCATGCTGGAAGAGTTGCGGTATTTTGCCGATTTTCTGGATGCAACCTATGGTCTGGAAGAGAGGAAGATCGTGCTAACGCTATTTGTCAATTTTGCGATACCGATTTTGTCGGAACCAACGGCCCTGGTGGCGGAAAATTTGCTACCGCACAAGAGCTAGCGAAGTCAATTGTCGAAGAATGGACCACCATGAATCGCTCGAACAACTACCGTTATGTTGTTTTTACGGGCGGAGAACCTCTACTGCAACTCGATCAAGAGCTTATAAAAGCATTAAAAGAACAACAATTTCAAATCGCCATAGAAACTAATGGAACGATAATCCCCCCAACAGGGATTGACTGGGTTTGTGTTAGTCCGAAGGATGGCAGTGATTTACTTGTTCTCCAAGCTGATGAAATCAAGTACATTGTTCCCCAAAAAGAGCTTATCCCTCAAAAAGAATTGATTTTGCAACGATTAAAGCGTTTTGAACAAATGAATTTTCGACATTTCTTTTTACAAGCAATGGATAGTCCATCTCAAGCAAAGCATCTCCAACTCGCTATTGAATTATGTAAGGAGCGCCCATTATGGCGTTTAAGTACTCAACAGCATAAATTTTTAAACTTACCGTAAAGAAACGCATGCAACTCTTTCAAATCACTAGACGAATGGAATTTGATGCTGGACATCGGATTCCCAATCACCAAGGGCAATGCCGACACTTGCATGGGCATCGTTATCAAATCGAAGTGACTCTTCAAGGCCAGCTAATACAAACGGCTGGCGCCACGGATGAAGATATGATGATGGATTTTGCCCATATCAAGGCAATTATCCAAGAATTCATCATTGATCCATGGGACCACTCGTTTTTTGTATCTCATCGCGATCTTCCCCTCATTGAATTTTTAAATACCATACCCGGGCATAAAACCACAGTCATCGAAGGTATTCCTACGGCTGAAAATTTAGCCAAAATAGCATTTGATATCTTAGCCCCAGTCCTTTTAAAACAATACCAAGGACGCATTCGTTTAAAACAACTGCGACTATTCGAAACTCCCAACTGTTGGGCGGATGTTTTTGATGAATCAGATTGATCATCACTTTTGGATGAACATCGCCTTAGAAGAGGCGAAAATTGCGGCCCTACAAGATGAGGTTCCTGTTGGAGCGGTTTTAGTAAAAGATAACCAGGAAATTGCTCGTGGGCATAATATGCCGATTCAAAGTAATGACCCAAGCGCTCATGCAGAAATCGTTGTATTACGAAAGGCTGGCCTTCAACTAAATAACTACCGATTACCTAATTTAAGCCTTTACGTCACTTTAGAGCCTTGCTTGATGTGTGCGGGTGCGATTATGAACTCTCGGATTGCCAAAGTCTTTTATGGTGCAAATG
This sequence comes from Burkholderiaceae bacterium, assembly GCA_947450225.1. GTDB lineage: Bacteria > Pseudomonadota > Gammaproteobacteria > Burkholderiales > Burkholderiaceae > Polynucleobacter. The sequence continues at coordinate 108,781 of CANFUO010000001.1, forward strand.
ACCCCAAAACTGGCGTAGCCACCAGTGTTTTAAATGTCTTTGATAATATGCAGCTCAATCATCATTGTCAGATTGAAGGCGGAATCTTAGGCCATGAGTGTGGCGATGTTTTAAAAGACTTTTTTAAAAATAAGCGCCTGACCAAAGAGTAAAATATTCGCATGATCACCAATCAATTACCAATTGCTTGCTTTGCCCCCTCTGGCAAAGCATTTGATCTGGACGCTGTTGACAGGGGCTATGGGCATCTGCGTGAGCAGGGGTTCCAACTCCACAATACAGAGTGCACTCAACGAGCATTTCAGAGATTTGCAGGTACTGATACAGAAAGACTACATGAAATCAATCACTTACCGGAATTAATTGCGACAATTGGACCGTGTATTGCATTAGCAATTAGGGGAGGGTATGGAATCAGTCGTTTATTACCCCGTATTGATTGGGATAGATTAGCCATTGCAGTTGATAAAGGCCTCATGATTATTGGCCATAGTGACTTGACTGCCTTACAAATAGGTTTATTGGCAAAAACGGGGCGCAAAAGCTACTCAGGACCGATGCTCAGCTATGACTTTGGTTGTGAAAGTAAGGACATCTCAAGTTTTACGATGCAAAGCTTTCATCAAGCGATACAACATCAGCCACTTCAAACAACGGTAGATGCCAAACAACTTTACTTAGATAGCCAGCAGTTTGATTGCGAAGGCCTATTGTGGGGTGGTAACTTAAGCATTATTTCCAATTTACTAGGAACATCCTATTTTCCAGATAAATCAATCATTAAAAATGGAATACTTGTGATTGAAGATGTCAATGAGCATCCATATCGTATTGAACGTATGCTTCTTCAACTCCTTCAGGCGGGGATTTTGGAGACTCAACAAGCTATTGTTTTTGGGGATTTTTCGAGTTATCAACTCAGTGAGCATGATGCTGGCTATGACCTTCATTCATGTATCACGCTTTTAAAATCTGAATTGTTACGAATGGGTGCTAAAACACAAGTACTTCATCAACTGCCTTTTGGGCATTGTCGCGATAAAATTACTCTCCCAATTGGGGTAACTGGCCGAGTTAATGCTCATCAGAATGGATTTATCTTAACAAGTATTTAACAATAGCTTGTATAAGATTAATCAGCAAATGCTAAAATAGAAAACTTCATTGGCGTTCAATCTAATTTTTTCTGAGTTCTCACGTGCTAGCAACTTCTAATATCACCATGCAGTTTGGGCAAAAGCCCTTGTTTGAAAATATCACCGTTAAATTTGGTGGTGGCAATCGCTACGGCTTAATTGGCGCTAACGGCTGTGGCAAATCGACATTTATGAAAATTTTAGGGGGCGAATTAGAGCCTTCTTCTGGGCATGTGATGCTAGAGCCCAATATTCGTTTGGGGAAATTACGACAAGATCAATTTGCATTTGAAGAATTACGTGTATTAGATGTAGTAATGATGGGCCATGTAGAAATGTGGGCCTCTGCACAAGAACGTGATGCAATTTATGCAAATCCTGATGCATCTGAAGATGATTATATGCATGCGGCAGAACTCGAAGCTAAATATGCGGAATACGGTGGGTATACGGCAGAGGCAAAAGCAGGGGAGCTGTTGTTAGGTGTCGGCGTGCCAATTGATCAACATCATGGCTTAATGAGTGCTGTTTCCCCAGGCTGGAAACTCAGGGTTTTATTAGCACAAGCGCTTTTTGCAGACCCAGATGTATTACTGTTAGATGAACCAACAAATAACTTAGATATTCATACGATTCATTGGTTAGAAGATGTTCTTAACGAACGTAACAGTACCATGGTGATTATTTCTCATGACCGACATTTCCTGAACTCTGTCTGCACACACATGGCAGACATGGACTTCGGCACATTACGAGTATATCCAGGTAATTACGACGACTATATGCTTGCATCAGCTCAAGCGCGAGCCCAGCAAATGTCTGATAACGCTAAAGCCAAAGATAAAATATCAGAGTTGCAAGACTTTGTGAGACGATTTTCAGCTAACAAATCGAAGGCCCGTCAGGCCACCTCGAGACAACGTCAACTTGAAAAGATTGAAGTTGCGGACATTAAGCCATCTTCACGTCAAAACCCATTTATCCGCTTTGAACTAGAAAAA
>CANFUO010000002.1 GCA_947450225.1 Burkholderiaceae bacterium
TAGGAAGTGTATGGGGCTAATAGTGTTGAAACCAAGTTCACACCACCACCGCCACCGCCGCCAAGTCCGCCAGCACCACCGCCACCAACAATCAGAATCGACACTGCATTTAATGAGGAGTTAGTTACATTGAACTGGCCATTTGCATACGTAATACCCATTGCTAAACCACTAATATTCGTGACTGTAGAATTTGCTGTTCCTGATACAACATTACCTGCAACTGAATACTGGAAGTTTCCGTTATCCAACAATTTTAGATAGTTGGTTTGGTTACTATATTCAGTCAAGCCACCTGCGAAATGAATATTGCCAGCCGCACTTGTTAAAACCATATTGGCGCCAACACGAACTGACTGAGTTAAATCGGTACTGTTATATTGTTGATCACCTACCGTTGAGATGTTCGAGCGAAGAATCGCATTGCCAGTGACAACTAAATTATTCACTTTGGAGATGACGCTATTTAAACCAACCGTGAAAGTACCACCCACTGTCAAGTCGACCGGCCCACCCGCATTCACTAAATTAATAGTAGCGCCAGCCGGTTGATCATTACCAACTGCGAAATTGAATACCTGAATCGTCGACCCGCTTGTATTCAGATTCATCGTTCCACTATTCGCGAGAATCGATCCACTACTATAGTTTCCAAAATTGTTAATATCGATTGTGTTGGTATTTAATTTAACAAATCCAGAGATTCCACTAATTTGACTGAAGTTAATTGCTTTATTGTTGGTGAGAGTTTTATCTGTAGGCGTATCGAGCGTTAAATTTCTTCCAGCTATATCTTGTGTAAAGGTGCCAAATAAAATATCTCCAGCAAAGTTCTTTAACGTAACATCTCCATTTAACTGAATGTTATTAAACAATTGTCCCAACGAAGTAGTAACATTTCCAGCAAGTTCAGATGAACCGCTGACACCAATTGTCCGAATACCTTGTTGAGTAACTCCAAGTGTATTAATGAACGGTGCGCCGATAGACTGGGCTGACAAATTACCAGTAATTGTGACGCTATCTAATCCTAAATTGTTGGCATCAAAATTGGAATCATTTACAGCTGAACCAAAACTAACCTTAGAATTATTGCTAGCAGTAAATGTTGGGCTTCCTGTGAGGGTAACAACTCCAGAATAGGTTTGGTCATAATCGGATGTAACATTACCACCAATGGTAGTTGTGCCATTCACCACAAGTCCTGTTGAATTTAAAATATTTAACAAGGCACCTGTCGGCAAGACCAAATTATTCATCACGACTTGATTGTTGGTACCAAATAAATTTAAAGTACCAGCCAATATAGAAATATCTTGACCAAAGTTACTAACACCCGTAATCGACAAGGCGCCTGTACCATCTTTAATAATTCTTAAGACATCAGAAATCTGACTAACTGCAATCGTCGATGGTGTATTTGAATTGACCCTGTAGCCAAACTCATTGATATGAGAAACACTTCCGGATATACCAGCTTGACCAGAATTACTCGATAAATATAAACTTGCTCTGCCATGAGGTACTGGTACGTCGAGAATCACAATACCAGATCCACCAGCGCCTGGATTCCCACAACACCAATATGTACCGCCGCCACCGCTACCGGTATTTGCCGTTCCTGAGGTTGGCTGAATCCACGAACCATTACCGTTGTAATAGGTTCCATTACCTCCACCACCTAAGCCTCCAAGAGATGCAGTCGGCCAAGAATTATTTCCATTCTGTCCACCATCCTTACCACCTGCACCACCAGCACCGAAGTATTGTATTGCGCCCGTAATATTACTGGCAGCACCCGGTCCACCATCACCAACATTCGAATTAGATGCCCACCCACCCCATGGATAACCATTAAAGATAAATGGTATCTGAGCAGGACCAGTTCCACCGGCGCCTCCCCCACCTCCCGCTTGCTGATAACCCCAAACTTGACCATTACTGTTTCCAGTTCCAACCGTAATCGAATTACTACCGTTATAACCTTGTCCAAGAGAGCCTAAACCACCTGGGTTGGATGTGTAAAAAGATGCGCCACCACCAGATCCACCACTGTTCCCACCAAACCAACAACACTGTGAACCGTCATTACTATATGGGCCACCTCCACCACCGCCGCCTTTGGCAACCAAAAGACCAAGCGGAAGACCAAACTGGGAATCTATACCATTGCCACCAGCTCTTCCACAACAATTTGGAACAAGGCCACCAGATCCAACAATCACTGTGTATTCAGTTCCTGCAACAGTAGCGTAATTATTCACCGGAATCACCCCACCACCACCACCACCACCCATACTTCCCGCACCGCCACCGCCAACGATTAAGGCATTAATCTTTGCATCGTACTTTGCGGTCCAAGTATATGTATCTAATACTGAATCATAAGTAACCACAACTCCAGGTGCTTGAGTTGGATCACCAACGGTATAACGGGTGTATGTTGAGTTATTGTTTACACCAAGGGTTTGATAGGCATACACCCCATTCCCTAAGAACTGAATAATGCCAGGATAAAAAGCATCACCTAATACGTTGCCGTTGATCTGAATATTTCCAGTAACAGCAGTCATTGCCGTATCAGCGGTCAAGCGGATATTGCCGTTATAGGTTTGATCTTCGGTTGTATTAATTGCCCCACCAATGGACGAAGGACCATTAATGGTTAAAGACTTAAGCGCAGAAGTTCCGCCAATCACACCATTGAGGTTGACCATTCCAGTGGAGCTTATTCCTGAATTGAGGGTCAGGGTATTTGTACCGGCAACAACATCATCAATCGTAGAGTTGAAGGTAATTGGAGCAACACCAGAGGTTTGTACGGTAACGTTTGCGGAAATTTGTACCGGACCACCATACGTCTGAGAGCCCGAGGTACTAATAATTCCGCTTAATGACGCAAGACCACTCACATTTAAATTATTAATATTTAATAAGCTTCCACCATTGACCATGGTGAAACTACCAAGATTCAAATCTTGCCCGCTAGGGGTTGCAAGATCAAATGTTCCGCCATTGGCTAAATATAAAGATCCCATCGTCAGTGGACCAGTTAGTCCAGGAGTAACAATAGTTCCTCCGAGAACACTGATAGATCCGGCATAAGACGTGATGTTAGTAAGCGTTAAAGTACCTGACCCCATCTTGGCTAATCCTGCAGAACTCGCAATTTGACTAGCAGCGTTGAGACTAAAGTTTGAGCTCGAATTAACTGTCAGAACGCCGATATGACTGAAGTTAGTTCCAGTCAAAATACCTGAATAATTTGCGGAGGGTTGTGCAGTAATTGTTAAGTTAGGTGCAATCCCAATATTCAGAACAACGATACCGGAGCCACCATTAGCGGCATTACAACACCACCAACCACCACCACCGCCGCCACCAGTATTTGGAGCACCAGGTGTTGAAGAAATCCACTGCCAAGGAGAAGCATTTGTTGGATTAGGGCCTGTATTGTAAGCGCCATTACCACCTCCACCTAAACCACCAATAGTTCCGGGATTTGTCCAATCAGGAGAGCCGCCACCGCCACCGCCACCGAAGTAGGTTGGCGCGCCAGTAATGTTAGAACGAAGCCCAATACCACCGTTACCTGTTTGATTGCTCGACGTGTAGTTAGAACCTGTATTCACAGGTGAGCCGCCAGCACCACCACCACCGCCAGCTAACCAATATTGGCCATTGGGTCCATTGCCGATTGTCGATGGTCCACCACTAAATCCTTGGCCCGCAATACCCGAACCACCTTGTGTCCAATTGTAGAATGCGCCGCCACCACCAGAGCCACCTGCATTACCTGTCAACCAACAACACCCAACATAATTTGGGCCATATGCACTTCCACCGCCGCCACCACCAAATGCAATAAGTTGTGTTCCAAATTTGGAATCGAAACCGTTACCGCCAGTACAAGCACCACCACAATTCGTAATACCACCTGCGCCAACAACAACAGAATAAAGACTATTACCATCGATCGAGAAATTAGTGAGAAGTACCCCACCACCGCCGCCGCCGCCAACAGCACCAGCACCACCACCAGCAACAATTAATGCAATACCTTGACTACTGAACCCAGATCTAAAACCATACTGACCTAGAACGGAGTCATAAAATAATGTAAACCCGCCAGGTAAAGTTGAAGTATTACTACTGACTGTCCCACTCGTATTCGTTCCATTAGGATCTTGGAAAAGGTAATCCCCATTTCCTAAGAATTGCAGAGTAGAAATATATCCGAGAACTTTGCCACCAAATACAACGTTACCAGCTGCACTTGTAAGAGTTGTATTACTCCACAAAGTGACGTCATTGGCGAAGTACTGATCACCGCTTGAGATGATGCTTGAACCTAAATTAGCTACGCCATTAACGGTTACTGTCTTGGCGTTTGTAATTGGGCTATTCGTGAAAGTCGATAAATTATTAACGATTAAATCTTGTGGGTTAGCAGCATCAAGTGCTAGTCCACCACCATTTAAAACTAAGGTATCAATATTTAATAGATTACCTGGAGAATTAATAATCGATAAAACACCACCGGTGACAGTTAAAGGAGACGAATAGTTCCCTAAGCCATTAATCACGTAAGTATCTGTTCCACCCTTTGTAAAGCTTGTTGTTCCGAGAACCAAATTCAGTGGAACATTAACCGGTGTGGATGATCCGGAGCTCGAAGATAAAGACAGGCGATTGATATTAGAAATATTTTCAATACCAATGATTGCTTTACCGCTATTGACAGTTAAATCTGTTGCTTGACCATAAGTTGGTCTCGCAATAATCACAGTACCAGAGCCACCGCTTCCAGCTCCCGGCCCCGCCCAACAACAATAAGCTATAGGTCCGGCACCGCCACCACCACCCGTATTGGCTAATCCAGAAGTACCAGCAACCCAATTATTTGAGTCATATTGATTGCCATTGATATATCCACCAGTTCCGCCACCACCAATACCACCTACACCCTTATTGACCCCTGGATTACTTCCCCAATCATAGAATGCTGAACCACCACCGCCACCGCCGTAATAGACTGTTGTACCAGTGATATTATTTGCAATACCTGCTCCACCATTGGCGGAATTATTATTAGTTACATTTTCGCCATTGGTAGATATGAAAGGAGAGCCACCAGCACCACCACCGCCGCCACCAATCCTATACTGCCCATTCACAACAGTACCAGCAGAGCCTGCATTGCCTTGACCAAGGGTTCCTTGACCAGCAGTTCCTTGGAGTGCACCCCAACCCCAGTTATACCAATAAACAGATGCCCCACCACCAGAACCTCCAGAATTACCTTGCGCCCAACAACACCAACCACCAGCACCGCCTCCTAAAGCAATCATCGATGTGCTGGTACCAAATTGTGAGTTTCCACCATTTCGACCGTCACTGATTGGATTATTAGGATCGTAATACCCTACTCCACCAGCTCCTACACTAATGGTGTAAGTTGTATTGGGAGCAAGTGACACTCTTGGGTTGTATATCACACCTCCGGCACCACCGCCACCACCTGATGAACCCCCTCCGCCGCCGCCGCCAACTGACAATACTTTAACTACATCGTAATAAGATGGCGACCATTGGTATGTATTAGCATTAGAATCAAAAGTAACATTAGCGATTTGGGTACCACTCAAAGCCGTTGCATCAGCTGTGTAAGTAGTCCCTTGATAAATGTAGTCGCCATTACCTAAGAACTGAATCAAATCTCTTGGCGTAACAGAGGCGGCGTTACCGCTGACGTTCGCCATAAACTCAACATTGCCGCTGACTGTATTAATTGTGACCGCATCTAAGAGAAGTACGCTATTGTGATAAATCTGATCACCAGTCGTATTGATTGAAGTTGTTAAATTTGCAGTCCCGTAAACATTCAAACTTCCTAATGGATTAATTGACCCAATCGGCGCAAATACATTAAGTGATGACGTTCCTGCCGAAATAATAAAGTTATGCGCATCTGCTGCAAGCGGGGCATCATCAACTGTGGAATTAAATGTGATTGGACTATTTTGCGTAACGATATATAGGCAAGAGCCATTCGGGCATTGAGTACTAACTGTCTTAAATGGAACAGAGGTTGCGCTTGTTTTCGTGAAGATGACCGGGCTATTAAATTCAATCGCACCTAATGGATTGTTATAGCCAATCGAATCACCAATCAAGACCCTACCTGTGCCAGCGTTCAGGGTTAATGAATTCAGCCCTACTCCAGCATTTGACGTATCAATCGTTGATGTAAATGTGATGGTGGCACAACTCACTTGTGTGGTACAGCCACTCGGAGCATTCGCTGACATGACGCTAACTGAACCATCCAACCTTACTGGGCCATCAAAGGTAGTAGATTGGAAAGTATTGATTAAACCAACATTTCCGGTGAGTGTAATACCGCCACTTCCCTGAATTACTAATTTCGTATTACCCGTTTGATTCCATGAAGCAACATCATCAATCGTTGAACTAAAATTAATGATGGAAGGCGTCGCTAAAGTTAAGGTACTTCCTTGCTGGACAGTTCCATTAATCTGAACGGTTGAAGCGTAAGTTTGGTTACCGTTCGTTGAAATATCTTTTGTGATGTACACAGGACTTAATACAGTTAAATTACGAATTGGACTTAAGTTACCAACAGATTCATATAAATTTACCGTTGATGTTCCAGCATCTAATGTCAAGCTATGGCCCAACTGTCCAGTTGCAACAACCGATTCGTTAATTGCTGCATACATATAAATTGGTGCGTTTTGGGTCGTCATGGTGGTATCACCCGCCAAGAACAAATTCGTCACTGTGTATTGCTGAACACCCGTTGTATTGATAGAGCCCTTAGTAAATAGACTATCACCAGTTACGATCAAACTATTGAGTGGTGTAGTTGCTCCAACAGATCCCCCAAATGAAACTGCGGCTGGATACTGACTTGATAAGCTGAGTTGATTACATCCACTACAAAAATCGTCAACCGTAGATCCAAAAACAATGAAGCCACCATAGTTACTGTTTAAGGTAGGATTGTTATTGATGACTACAGGACCGTTATAGCGCTGAGTTGAGGATGTGGTGATATTTGCTGCAATATTGATTAAAGAGCCTTGAACGAACAATTGGCTAGCAATACCACCTAAAGAAATATTAGAATTAATATTTACTGCACCTACTGCTTTTAAGGTTAAAGAACCATCTTGAGAGATGATTGGGGCACTAACTGTGATGTCGCCATTTCCGGCACCATTACTACCAATAGTAGTAATAGTAATCGCTTGACCCAAGTTCAACGCTGTCACAAGATTGGTGACGTTAATGATGGAGGTACTGCTGGAGTTTGGGGAGTAGTACTGATCGGAGGTGGATATTACTTCTAAGATACTACCAGTGGCAAAACTATTTGGTACGTTGAATGTGATGTTGGTTGCGGTGTCTGAGTCGTAAGAGATGATGATGTCGGTTGGGTCAAGCAACCAGATTCCACCACGACCTGCATTAATCGCTGCTAATAAATGTAGAGTATGTCCAGAGGTTTCAATATAACCACCAGGACCATTTACTGCAAACGCATTAATCGTTGTTTGATTATCGATACTCGTAATAATAGAAAAAGGCAATGTGCCGTATTGTGCATCATTGCCTATTTTGATAATCCCCCCGACTGTGTTACCTATTGCCTGAATATTAGCCGCAACTAAAATCGTGCTTAACAGTCCTGAGATATTAATTGCTCCGCCACGACCATTTCCACCATTTGTTTGAATAAGAGCATTTTCAATTACCACGCTTCCTTGATGAGATATTAATGTGATTAGTCCACCATTCTCACCATTGGAGATAATCGAAGCATTTTGGCCAATATAAACCACATCAGTTCCACTGACTAAAATCTTGGCACCATTATTATCGCTTGATGTATATTGTCCACTAACTGTATTAATTGAATTTGAATTACTTACTGAACGACTAGACCCATTAATCGATCCTAATATTTTTATAATCGCTCCAGCTAAATTAATTTGAGAATTACTACCACCATCGACATTAATCGACCCATGGGAATTAATTGCAACCATGGTTGCCTGAATATTCACAGAGGAGGATTTAATATTGCTATCAATTACAATACTACCCAATGCATTTAAACTCAAACTAGTATATTGATTATTACTAATAATATCTGCATAAGTTTGAATAACGATATTATTAACTGATGTATTAATAATATTAACCGCATTATTATTATTGGAATTAATATTATCCATTAACTGATTTAAGCTACCGGCATTGATCGTCACATTGGCGTTTTCCAAAGCGAGAGTAACCACATTAGCAGTAATGGTATCAATCACCATTGCAGATGCATTCACAATCCAGTTCCCAACAACGCCCATTGGTGCAGACGTGTCTACACGTAAAGTATCTGCCATTACAACAGCACCAGCAGATCCAGTAGTAATCGTTCCTCCATTACCACCCAACTGCCCACCTTGGGCTTTGAGGATCCCCGCTAACGTAGTAGAGATTGTTGACCAAATATTGATCGCTCCGCCATTACCAGCTTTTGTTGCTGATACATCAACCAATGCTCCAGCAGCAACATTCACTGTTTGAGCTTGAACTGATGACAATGCAGGATTGGCTGAAGTCGTTCCAATATTAATAGTTCCACCACCCTGTGTTCCAGTAGCAGTCGTAATTGAATTTGCTTTTAAATTAATTTGGTTACCCACTAAAGTAATTGTTCCGCCAACTCCAGCAAGAGCATTATTTACATTATTTGTACCACCTGAAGAACTAACAGGAGCAGTAGTTGCGGGCGTGTTCGAAGTACTTTGTGAATTTGAAGTTTGCACTACAGGCGCTGAAATATTTGATGTTGTGAGGGTTGAAGTTTGTACAACCGGCGCAGGATTTTGCGCGCCCACATCAGGTAAAGTTATTGAATTTGCAGAAATTGTTCCGGCTTGATTTACTGTACCCGCTGTCAAGGTAACTACGCCACCCTGAACATTGACGCCGTCTGCAGCTACGGTACCTGTATTTCTTATTACTGAACTCATCAAAGCATTTGCGGAATTGGCTGCAATGATCACCTGCCCACCATTGACCTGAATTAATCTTTTATTTGAAATCAATGAATTAACAACAGAAGCATCCACAGAAACTTTAACAAGTTGACGATCAGAAAACGTTAAAGTAACCTTTTGACCACTCGCTAATGCGACACTATTTTGACTAGATAAAGTTGCCAAAATAGCACCTTCGTTTCTGACCTCTGGAGCCATGAGGGCAATGAATCCTTTTACATCTCTTACAGTAATGCGCCCTTGATTTACAACGGCCCCACTCTCACCGCCAGAAAATGACATAGAATCTTTTGCCGCCATAAAATCATCGTTCGCGATATTCATTGTGGTGGCAACCATGCCACCAACATTTACTTCCGCATTCTTACCAAATACAACTCCGTTTGGATTCACAAAAATAACTTGACCATTGGCATTTACTGCACCATTAATCATTGACTGTGAAGCACTATTTACTCTATTTAGAGTTACTGCTCCTGCATTTGGTTGATTGAAATTTACGGTGTTACCTTTTGCAACATCAAATGAAGACCAGCTTACTACAGCACGTTGGCTAGATTGATTGACGTTGAGTGTGGCGCTATTTGGTTGGGAAATTGTTGCCTGGCCAGCTTCAACTTTTCCACCCGTCGGAAGCGGTGCCGAAAAGCTATTTGAACTTAACATTACTGCAGAAGTTGCAAATATAAATAAAGATTTAGTCTTACAAAAATTCAATGAAAAAGTTTTTGAATTACTTCTAGATTCACGAGAAAAAGAATGCAAAAATCCTTGCCACGCTTGACTAGTAAGATTATTAGAGGGGTAAAAATACTTTTTCTTCAAAAAACTATTTCTTTTAAAAATGCTCAAGCGAACTTGAATTCAAAATTGACATTGACATACCATACCATAAATGTAAGAAAATTGTTACATGACGTGTAAGAATTGTTTACTTTTAAATCTTATGGTTATAAATATAAAATATATTATTGATTTAATAATCAAATACGCTCCAATTTTGAGCAATCTTGCACCAAAATAATACACAACACATCTAAGCATTAATTAGTACAGAAATGTTTAAAATGTAGATTCATTCAGGGATACTTTATTTAAATACACCCTGATTGATATTTATTGAGCAGTTTAATAGACCACCAAGATCTCTACCCTATTCATCAACATTTAATTTAAAAACTATTACTAATATTTTTTTATATTAAATATTGAAATCCGCTTTACTAAATAAAGTGCCTTAATTTAAGCCCTCCATATACTTATGAAATTTCTTACAGTCATATGATGTTCAAAATAAAATAATGATTGCTAGAGAGATAAGATTTTAAATTTTTATTAATTAAGTCTCATAAAAATACCTTACTCTAGATTTATATTACATTTTAAAAAATGGATTATTAATTACATTGGCAAAATAAAAATTAACTTAAACTCTATTTAAGTGTTATTTACCTATATATGCAAAATGAAATTAAACCAGCTACTACATTAACTGGTAGCAGTAAAGCCTATTTAACTAATACTAGAAGTTAAACTTAAATTACAAAGTAATTCCTATAAATATAGTTCCGAATCATCTAATTGAGTAAGTAGTAAATATGAGCCTAAAAAATACAGAATAATTTCTTTATTACTCCAAACCACATTTTATTGATATTTAATCGTCAATATTCGAAGTCACCAATAAAGTTCTTTTAATCATCTAATTAGATTTGTAATGAATCCCCCAGGTTATATTAGGTTCAACTTTTAAGGGTGGTTTAAAGGTAAGTGGGGTTTGTGATGGTGGTTTAATTATAAAAATAATTAGCCTATTTTTCGAATATTTTGCAATATTCGTATATACAAATAATAATTGACTTACTGATTTGTTTTTTTAAAATTAGGAAGTGGGCTACGAATATGATCCTTTAAAAAATGAAAGTAATTTGGAAAAACATGGCCTATATCTTTCCGAAGTTGAGTATTTTGAATGGGATACAGCAATTATTAGTGAAGATTTTCGTTTGACGTGCCCTGAAAAGCGATTTGAAGTTAAAGGTTACATTGAACAAAGCTTACAAATTTAAAATTTTTGTTTTAGGGGAAAAAATATTCGAGTCATTAGCCTTAGAAAAGCAAATAGAAGAGAACTCATTTCCCCCTAGTCAGATGTAGTTCCATTGATTATTTTGACAAAAATTAAGATTATTACAATATTTATACTCAATTTTGACATATAAAACTAGGTAAATAATTCAACAATATGCTTATGCGCCCAATCTAGTAAATCAGAGTTATTTGGCTTCTCAAGCTCCGCAAAAAGCCTTTCATCGAACACCACCGAATTATCCTCTAAGACCTCGAAAGGAAGCCATCTATCAGGGTATTCATCGTGATTAAGAATTAAAGCATCAATCATATTTAACAGCCTAATTGCGTTTTCTTCATCCACTTCACTCATAATCACTAACTCCTCATTTAAAAAACTGCATAACAAGTGTAGAATTAATCCTTATGTTCTTTAACCATAAAGGGATTTAAAATCAAAGTCAAAGCTAATCTAATTGCTTACATAAAATACTTAAAAAATGAAGAAAGTCTAAATAAAAGCCTTCAGCTAGATCCTATTCAAATACGATTGTTAGACGAACTAGCATTTGCCTACGTTGACGGTACTTCATTAAGGGTAGGAGACTTGCTTGTTAAGCGGGAAATCGCTTCGCCAGCCACAATACATGTCGCACTAAAAAAATTGATTGCCAAAGATTTAGTGTGTCTATTACCCTCCAACAACACAAGTAGGGCCAAAATCGCTGAACTGACGCCCAGTGGGCACGAGCGCCTAAAGGAGCTTTCAGCTTTTTTTAGAAAATAAACGCACTCTCTCATTTCACTTCTCTGCAGGTGGATGGTGAATTTTCTTTATACAATTCTTCAATGGCCCCGCCACCATCGGGATACACAACTAAAATGTGATTGTCTGCTATTACTCGGTGAGAAAAACAGTCCCTCATCTGAACAAAGTGTTGCCGCTTATACGTTCGTGACTCCGTACAACCCATAACCAGAATTAAGACTAAAAAAGTGATAAGGCACTTAAATAAGTTAAAGTTCATTTCCATATTATAAATTATATAATTTATAATATGGAAATTGGTAATTTAGAGCCCTAACTTTCTAGCTATAGACTTGGTTAATTGGGGTTTCTGAGACCCACGACATTTTTAAATTGTCAAGCCATAAAGCAAGGCATTATTTGATTTTGGTAATTAGGGTGTTGTATCTCTACAAACCCTTATAAAACCTATTGACTTGGCGGAGCGGACGGGACTCGAACCCGCGACCCTCGGCGTGACAGGCCGATATTCTAACCAACTGAACTACCGCTCCTCTTTGCCATATTTGGCGTCCCCAGGGGGATTCGAACCCCCGTACTCACCGTGAAAGGGTGATGTCCTAGGCCTCTAGACGATGGGGACCTAGTACTACGGTAAAACTGACTTACTCACTGTCACCTGAATAAATTTAATGCAATTTAATCGCTTTTGGTGGAGCTAAGCGGGATCGAACCGCTGACCTCTTGCATGCCATGCAAGCGCTCTCCCAGCTGAGCTATAGCCCCGATCGTATTAGCTCTTAAAACTGGCACTTCTTATAAACGATCGTTTTATTAGCAATCAAAACAATCTAGTATTTTAGCCTATTTCTCTTACTATTAGCAAGCATTACCCTACTCCAAGCTTAAGAAGCTTATATACATTTGATTAATTCTAAAAGTTCTGGGTACTGATCCAAGATAAAAAACAGCTTAATTAAGGCTATAGGTGGTTTTGATTTGCCGTTTTCATATCTAGAAAACGCATTTACCCCACCTCCAAATATTTTTCCAGCTTCTTTTTGATCTAACTTTAACTTTTTCCGCACACTAGATATCAAACTAGGATCAAACAAACTTGCATTCACTTTTTTATTAAATTCAAGCATTTTTAAATTTAATTTATTACCCACTTCATTAGCTAAAATGACCTCACCACACCCATCACAGTATTGACCTTTTACTTTTTTAATTACTAAAAAATGTGACTTGTACTCATACTTATAATCCCTGGCGTCATTCGTTAATCTTGATTCCCCACAAATTGGACATTTCATTTCATAGCTCCTTAAAAGAGACAATTAAAACTTGATCTGAGACGGTTAACTTTAAATATATATCGATATGCTTAAACTTGGTTCTATAAACATCCTGCCAAATTTTATGATTGTTATTTGATGTCCTGCTTTTATAAAAATGCTTTGTAGCTAATGTATTTACGACCCTTAATATATCTTCACGATATAGTCCCAATTTTGAAGCACCAGAATAAGCGGATAAAGTAATGTGAACTTTACCTTCCTCAATCAACGCCCTTATGATCTGTAATTTACAATGGGGCGTTGATTTTTCAATAGAAAATTTTAACCTACTAGGTTAGTATACACAATTAGTCCTACAGCCGCTAGGGACTTAATTAGACGATAGAGAGTCTCTTAACAACCTCTTCAATGCCCATGATGGACATCATGGCATCAATCGCTGGAGTTTGAGTTGTTGCAAACATCAGATACCTTATCGGCATCGCCAAAGTTGGCATTTTGATTTTATTTTTAGTAAGAATCTCTTTCATAGCAGCAGCAATAGATTCTTTAGTGCCATCCGTATTTTTTAAACTTTCAGTGAACTCTTTGATTGCTGGAATAATCGTTTCTAAGACATTTTCTTTAAACTCAGCTGATTCCAAATCGTGCTGTGGAGCTTGCATATAAAAAAGCTTTGCGCCCTGCGCAATTTCTATCAGCGTATTGGCGCGAGCTTTGAGTAAATCAACTACCTTAACAAAATCAGGGCCCATTGCAGCTTGCCCATCTTTAAATACAATCCCCTCTTTTTGTGCAAAAGGTAATGTTCTTTGCGCAAGATCCGAACTGTCGGCTTGCTGTATATAGTGGTGATTAAGAAATATCAATTTCTCAGGACTAAATTGCGCCGGTGACTTTCCTAAACTCTCTAAATCAAACCACTGTATAAACTGCTCTTTGCTAAATATCTCTGCATCTCCATGCGACCATCCCAAGCGCGCCAGGTAATTAAGTATAGCTTCTGGCATATAACCAGCCTCTTGGTAATCTCGTACACTCATCGCGCCATGGCGCTTACTCATCTTCTCACCCTGCTCGTTGAGCACAGTTGGTAAGTGTCCATACACAGGCACCTTACCGCCTAGGGCGTGAATAATATTGATTTGACGTGGGGTGTTATTAATATGATCATCTCCTCGTATCACGTGGGTAATGTTCATATCTAAATCATCAACCACAACGCAAAAGTTGTACGTGGGTGTTCCATCCGGTCTTGCAATCACGAGATCATCAAGCTCTTCATTAGATATAGAAATCATACCTTTCACTGCATCAGACCAAACCACATGTCCATCTAATGGGTTTTTAAAACGCACGACTGGTTTGACCCCGTCAGGAATAGCAGGTAATTGTTTACCAGGCTCAGGTCGCCAAGTGCCGTTGTATCGTGGCTTTTCTTTATTAGCAATTTGAGTATCGCGCAGTGTATTGAGTTCTTCTTCACTCATGTAACAGTAATACGCTTTGCCGCTATCGATCATTTGTTTAATCGTTGCTTGATAACGATCAAGTCGTTGCATCTGATAAAAAGGACCTTCGTCGATATCAAGCCCTAACCATTGCAAACCTTCAATAATCACATCAACTGCTTCTTGAGATGAACGATCTTGATCTGTGTCTTCGATGCGTAAAATAAAATCCCCGCCCTTCGCCCTTGCAAATGCCCAAGGATATAAGGCACTCCGCAAATTACCTAAATGAATAAAACCAGTGGGACTTGGGGCAAAACGTGTCCGAATACGTGTAGATGAATTTTCCATAAACGATATTATCCCACGCTTGCAAGCGATTTTTGACGATAGCCAATCAAGCTAGAAATTAACATAATTAAACCTGAAAATAAAAGTCCAACACCCAGACTTCCCGAGGCATCTGAAATCAATCCAACAATAAATGGCCCAAAAATCTGTCCCACTGAAAACGCAATCGTAAATACCCGAATCCCGTACACCCAATCTTCAGGCGGTAAATTATGTTTCACAAAAGCCGTGGTCGCCGATACAGCGGTCACCATACTGGAACCGAATAGCATTGCTGAAACAAAGATAGCCATCATCTGCCAACTCGTCATCTGCTCTACGCTGAAAAATATGGAAATCATCGCTGGGATAAAGCAGGCGATAGCTAAAACCATGGCAACTGAACCAAGTACAAAACCATCTTTTCTCCGGTCGAGTAACTTCGACCAAATTTTTGAAGATAGCATCATGAATATACCTACCAAGCCATAAAAATAATCAACACTACTTCCCGTAAAACCTATCTCACGAATCAAGGCTATAACAAATGTCATATAGCCTATATGCCCTAAACCATAGAAAAAATAGGACGCATTCATTGGTAACATTTTCCCCAGCGGAACCGATTGACCTATTTTGGGAATGACTATCGGCTGGGTTAACGTTCGTACCGGAAAATACAGTAAGAGACCTAAAAAGGAAGATACTAAAGCCAAACCCCACCAAGCCTCTTGCCAAGGATGTTCATACCCCATACTTTGCGCTAATTCATGAAACATATTCACAAAGATACTGGAGAGCAAAATACCAAAGCCTACTCCCCCATAGAAGATACCTAAAATCCATCCAGATTGTTGTGGATGTCTTGCACCTAGTTGAGCAGCCAATGCCCCACCACTCACAAATACCCAAGTGCAAGTAACACCCACCAGCAATCGACTCATAAAAAATAGTGGCGTGCTGGTAAAAAGTCCGGAGGCTATGATCAATAAAATGGTCAGAACAATCGAGCCGAAAAAAACATGGGTCAGCTTAAATCGCTTAAACAAACTATTACAGGTCAGCGCCCCTAAAAAATAACCTACCGCATTACCCGTGTTCATATTGCCTGAGGTGAAATAACTCCAATGTAAATCTTCCCGCATCAGGGGTAAAAATAAGGTATAAGAAAAGCGAGATATTCCCAGCGCTATGGCGGGCCCAAAAGCCAAGGCAATGGCACAGAGTATGGGGTACTTTTGAGGAAAATCGACTGAATCACGCATTAACCAATACAATAACAAATTATTGTATCTACAACACCTTTTTCCCATGAGTATTTTAGAGCCGCCAAGCACATCTTCCGAAGTTGATGTTTTACAAACCTTTTTATTTGATAAAAGCCAGGTTAGGGGAGAAATCGTTCGTCTGGGATCCTCTTGGCAAACCATTCAATCTCGCCGAGAATATCCAGCCGCTATCAAACGCCACCTCGGGGAAATGGTTGCTGCTGGCGCCCTGTTAAGCGCTACCTTGAAATTTAATGGGACTCTCATTATCCAAGCTCAGGGCACTGGTATTGTTCGTCTTTTAGTGGTGGAATGTAATGCTGAGCTCGGTTTACGAGCAACGATTAAACTGGCACCGCATTTAGACGGTAGTCTGATTGATGAAAATACAAGCTTAGCTGAGCTCATTAACCCGGATGGTAAAGGTAAGTTAGCGATTACCCTTGACCCCAAAAATCGTGGTGAAGGTCAACAAGCCTATCAAGGAATCGTACCCTTAGTCCACAATGGCAAACCGGTTGAGACGATTGCGCAAGCTATGATGGCCTATATGCACCACTCAGAACAGTTAGAAACGCATATCTGGTTATCGTGTAATGACGAATTTGCCAGCGGCATACTCATCCAAAGACTTCCTGAAATGGGCGGTAAAAAACGTGAGGAAGTTTCTTCTGAAGAGTTACTAGACGATTGGCAGCGACTCTATTTGTTATCTAATACCGTTAGTAATGAAGAAATGCTGAGCACTTCTCCATCTGTACTGATGCAACGACTGTTCTCGGAAGAGTCTGAACATCAAAAAGTATTGACCTTCGAGCCACGACTTGTACACTTTGAATGCCAATGCTCACGTAAACGGGTGGGAAATATGCTTTTGATGCTTGGGCATGCTGAGGTTTTAAGTATTCTTGAGGAACAAAACCGCGTAGAGACGACCTGTGATTTTTGCGGTAATGTCTATGAATTCGACGCTGTGGATTGCGAACAATTATTTACTGCTCACAACTTATTAGATGGTATGCGCCCAGCGCAAGGCAAGCATTAAATTTTACTGTGCCACTTTTTCTGTAGAAACTTCTTTGTCTACTGACTTTTTAGTCACTGAACTCGTTTTACTTTCTTTGGCATCGGTTGCCACATTTGCTTCTTTTTTGACTTCTTCTTTCTTTTCAAGCTTCTGCTTAGTAACCGGCTTAGGTAATTCTTCATCACTTTGAACAATTTGCACCATAGTTTCACTCTCTTTAACCATGCCATGCTCAATGCGTGCACGCTCTTCTACGGCTCTGGTTCCTTGGCGTAGATCGTTGACATCACCGGTTATTTTATTATTGCGATTTTCAAGTTCACGATTCTGGGCTTCTTGCGCCTGAACTTCTTTATCCATTTGATAAACATGTAACCAACCGCCTTTTCCAATCCACAAGGGATATTGGATGGCGATTAACAACACAACAAGTCCATAAACGATATAGCGCAATTAGAACCCTAAATTATAAAAAGCAGCTTTGCCTGGATAAGATGCAACATCACCCATATCTTCTTCAATACGAAGTAATTGATTGTATTTTGCAATACGATCTGAGCGTGATAATGAACCTGTTTTAATTTGACCCGCATTTAATCCAACAGCAATATCAGCTATCGTTGTATCTTCTGTTTCTCCAGAGCGGTGACTAATGACGTTCGTGTAGTTTGCACGTTTGGCCATTTCTATTGCCGCAAAGGTTTCAGTTAATGTGCCAATTTGATTAATCTTAATCAATATTGAATTTGCAATACCTTTTTGAATGCCTTCTTTCAATATTTTCGTATTAGTAACAAATAAGTCATCCCCAACCAATTGTATTTTCTTACCTAAGCGTTGTGTTAATGTCGCCCAACCATCCCAATCTCCTTCATGCATGCCATCTTCGATAGATACAATCGGAAACTTATCCGCTAAATTTCCGAGATAGTCTGTAAATTCACTGGATGTAAGTTGCAAGCCTTCACCAGCTAAATGGTATTTACCATCTTTATAAAACTCACTAGCGGCACAATCAAGGGCGAGCAATACATCTTCACCTGGGCGATAGCCTGCTTTTTCAATAGCTTGCAAAATCGTATTCAAACACTCTTCATTACTTTTGAAGTTTGGTGCAAATCCACCTTCATCACCAACTTGGGTTGGCATATTTTGATCATGGATGATTTTTTTCAGGGCGTGGAATACTTCTGCACCACAGCGTAAGGCTTCTCTAAAGCTCGTCATACTGACCGGCATAATCATAAATTCTTGAATATCTAGACTATTGTTAGCATGTGCGCCACCGTTCACGATATTCATCATTGGCACTGGCAACTGCATCGCACCAGAACCCCCAAAATATCGATATAAGGGCAAGCCAGCTTCTTCAGCAGCGGCTTTTGCTACAGCCATCGATACGGCTAAGGTTGCATTTGCACCCAGACGCGCCTTATTGTCTGTGCCATCCAAATCAATTAATGTACGATCTAAAAAAGCCTGCTCGGCTGCGTCTAATCCCATGATGGATTCAGCAATTTCTGTATTGATGTTGTCAACAGCGCGTCTAACACCTTTTCCTACGTAGCGCCCTGCTTCACCATCACGTAACTCAATCGCTTCTCGTGAACCTGTTGATGCTCCAGAGGGAACGGCTGCGCGTCCCATCACTCCAGACTCTAATAAAACGTCACACTCCACGGTTGGATTACCACGGGAATCTAAGATTTCACGACCAATAATATCAACAATTGCACTCATGTGTTTCTCTCAAAAATAATGATTAGTTTTAATTAATTTCAAAATGGTTTTCTAAAAACTGACCTGGTGCTTTAACCAACTGATCAATTCCTTTTAAAGATGCTAATAATTCTTTCATTTTATGCAGTGGAACGGCATTCGGTCCATCTGACATTGCATTTGCCGGGTCCGGATGAGTCTCCATAAATATACCGCTAATACCTACAGCAATCGCTGCTCTTGCTAGTACTGGAACAAACTCACGTTGACCACCACTAGTGGTGCCTTGTCCACCCGGTAATTGCACCGAATGCGTCGCATCAAAGACGACAGGTGCTTGCGTCCGACGCATAATCGCTAGGCTTCTCATATCTGAAACTAAGTTGTTGTATCCAAAACTTACGCCACGCTCACACGCCATAAAATTATCTTCGGGTAGTCCCGCAGCCTTAGCAGCAGCGCGTGCCTTATCGATGACATTGACCATATCACCTGGCGCTAAAAACTGACCTTTTTTAATATTCACTGGCTTACCACTTTGTGCACAGGCATGGATAAAGTCTGTTTGTCGGCATAAGAAGGCTGGGGTCTGAATGACATCCACCACGTCACACACGGGTTTGATCTCATCAATACTATGGATATCTGTTAGTACATGTACACCTATTTGTTTTTTGACTGTGGCTAATATTTCCAAGCCTTTTTCCATACCCAAACCTCGATAGGAGGTTCCCGAAGAACGATTGGCTTTGTCAAACGATGATTTATAAATAAACGGTATACCTAATTGCTGGGTGATTTCTTTTAACGCTCCTGCGGTATCTAGAGCCATTTGCTCTGACTCAATCACGCACGGTCCTGCAATTAAGAAAAAGGGGTGCTCAAGGCCAATGGGAAAACCACATAATTTCATGCTGGTACCTTGTCGTTCAAGCTCACACCAGAGTACTCAAGTGCTGCTTGTACAAAAGCATTGAAAAGCGGGTGACCATAACGTGGGGTCGATGTAAATTCTGGATGAAACTGAACGCCAAAAAACCACGGGTGCGTTTGCTTGGGCAATTCCATCATTTCAGGTAAATTTTCGGTTGGCGTTCGTGCTGAAATAATCATTCCCGCTGCCTCAAGTTGATCCACATAACCATTATTAACTTCATAACGATGACGGTGACGCTCATTCACTTCTAGGCCATAGATGTCTGCCGCCATCGTGCCTGGCTTAACAGGGCATTTTTGAGAGCCAAGGCGCATCGTGCCTCCCAAGTCTGATTCGTCTGTTCTTTTTTCTAGCGTGCCATCCCGGTTCGCCCATTCAGTAATGAGCGCGACAACAGGATGCGCTATTTTTTCATCAAATTCTGTACTATTGGCACCTTGTAGGCCAACTACATTTCTTGCAAACTCAATCACCGCAAGTTGCATGCCAAGACATATGCCTAAATATGGAATCTTATTGACGCGTGCATATTCGATCGCCAGGATTTTACCTTCCGTACCGCGCTTACCAAAACCACCAGGTACCAAAATGGCATCTAATCCCTCTAACGATGCAACGCCCTCTTCTTCAATAATCTCAGAGTCTAGA
Organism: Burkholderiaceae bacterium; assembly: GCA_947450225.1. GTDB lineage: Bacteria > Pseudomonadota > Gammaproteobacteria > Burkholderiales > Burkholderiaceae > Polynucleobacter. Next base: position 20,589 of record CANFUO010000002.1, read on the forward strand.
TAACTAATATTCACTTGGGTTTGATGGTGAATACCTGCATGTCTTAAAGCTTCAATTAAGGACTTATAGGATTCGGTCAAATCCACATACTTACCTACCATACCAATCGTTATATGGTGTTTTGGATGCTGCATCCGCGCTACTAAATTACTCCATACAGATAAATCTGCTGGAGGGGGAGTTAAATTAAGCTCTTTACAGATGATGTCATCAAGGCCTTGCTCTTGAAGCATCTGTGGAATTTTGTAAATCGTATCAACATCCCATACCGATATCACTGCGTCTTCACGCACATTGGCAAATAATGAAATCTTCTCAGTTTCTTCCCTCGGTATGGGCCGATCAGCCCGACACAATAATGCCGTTGGGATAATCCCGATCTCACGTAACTTTTGCACGGAGTGTTGTGTGGGCTTAGTTTTCAATTCACCCGCACTTGCAATATAAGGCACTAGCGTTAAATGGATAAATGCTGTATCACCACGATCTTTGCGCAGATTCAACTGTCTGGCAGCTTCAAGAAATGGCAGAGACTCGATGTCACCTACAGTGCCACCGATTTCACAAATAGCTACATCTACCTGCCCACCATGACTTTCAGCAGCGCCACGTTCAATAAAGGATTGGATTTCATTGGTAATATGCGGTATCACTTGTACTGTCTTACCCAGATACTCACCACGGCGCTCTTTACGAATCACAGAGTCGTAGATTTGCCCAGTTGTAAAATTATTACTCTTACGCATCTTGGCAGATATAAATCGTTCGTAATGCCCTAAATCTAAGTCAGTTTCTGCGCCATCTTCCGTCACAAAGACTTCTCCGTGCTGAAAAGGACTCATCGTTCCAGGGTCAACGTTGATGTAGGGATCTAATTTGAGAAGGGTGACTTTCAGGCCGCGGGATTCAAGAATCGCAGCCAATGATGCGGCTGCAATTCCTTTCCCGAGGGAAGAAACTACACCGCCAGTAACGAAGACAAATTTGGTCATCGCATTCACTCTGTTGGTAATACTGAATTATATACAAGACTTGATCAAACCATTAAAAAATCGTCTGAACTCACTTCCAGGGCAAATTGTTGATGTCTAAAAATACGCCTCTTTTTTTCTCAAAGGCATGTGCTACTTGATAGAGAAGGTATTCATCATGATACTGCCCAGCGATTTGAAGGGCTAGGGGCATGCCATTCCGAGCAAAACCCATTGGTATGGTGATTGCTGGGTGCCCGGTCAAACTATATAGTCGGTTACAGGTACTTCTCGCCCCAGTGGGATGGCGGTACAAATCAGCCATCGTTTGTGCTGGAGATTCCCGACCAACCGATACAATCACATCAATTGCGCCCTCTTGATGCTTCAATTGTTGTGTTAATTGTTGTGCATATTTCTGCGCCTCTTCAAGGGCTAATTGATAGTCCTGCTGTGAAACTTGGCTAGCAATTTCTAATTTTTGCTGTAGACCTTTTCCGATTTGTTCTTTTTGCCCATGGTAATAGTCTTTTAACTCTTGCCATCCTTCATAGTTAATGATGTGATTGGCTGCCTGTGCAATATTTTTTAAAGACGGTAGTTCTATCGAAACAATGTGAGCGCCCAATTCTTTGAAAACATCTAATGAAGCTAAAAATTGCTCCTTGACCTCATTGTCAAGATCCCCTGTTTCAATATGAGAAAAATCGACACCAATTCTTATTCCAGGCAACTCCAAACGTAATTGATCCAAAAAATCTTGATAGGCAGTTGTACCCACCATGGCACACAGCATAATTAAATTATCACGAACATTGCGGGTAATAATGCCTACGGTATCTAAACTAGGTGCTAAAGGAATTAATCCTTCTTTCGGAATTAAGTCTCTGGTTGGTTTAAGACCGACGAGTCCACAAGCAGCCGCTGGATGTCGCGCAGATCCGCCTGTATCTGAGGCTGTGGCTGCAAAACAATAACCTGCAGCAACCGCAGTAGCTGAGCCGCTACTTGAACTACCTGGCATGTGCGCAGGATTCCAGGGATTACGCGCTGCCAAAAAATAATCATCAAGCGCGGGAGATCCAAACGCAAATTCATGGCAATTCGTTTTACCTAAACTAATTGCTCCTGCATCTTCTAATATCTGCACGGCAATTGCATTCACATCAGGCTTAAAGCCACTGAGAACTTTTGAGCCTGCGGTCGTACGAATGTCTTTGGCAAACAATACATCTTTATGGGCAATAGGTATCCCAGCAAGAATCCCTGTTACTTGATGATTAGCAAAGTCCTGATCAAACTTTGCTGCCTGCAAAAGCGCTTCTTCTTTCGTAACAGTGATGAACCCATGTAATTCACCTTCTTTTTGAAAGATTTTTGCAAGTGATTCTTGCACGAGCTGTGTTGCGGTAATCGTCCCTCCATGCAGCGCATGGATTGCCTCTTCCAAGGTCTGTGGGACAGTGCTAGTTGCTGACAAGTGCTTATTTACCGTTCAGACAAGATTCGTACCAGTCACAGATTTGCGTGCCATTCCAAAAAACAACGCCTGGTATTTCACGCAAATGCGCTAGCATCATCTCAAAGTATTTAATCCGATGGGTTGCGCCACTGATGTAGGGATGAACGCCAAAGGCTAAAACTTTCGCACCATGTTGTGCCTCTTCAAGGACGCGCTCTACCGAGTCTTTCATCCTAACGAATAAGGCATCTGAGTCCTGTAAATTGGTCAGCATAATAGCAATGTCGTTGAGCTCTACTGTGTAGGGAACAGAAACTAATGGGCCATGCTTGGTCTTCACTAATTGTGGCTCATCATCAAGAACCCAATCGCCAAACCACCGAAAGCCCGCCTCTTTGACATAATCTAATGTAGCAAAGGTTTCACTTCTTCCGGGCCCAAGCCAACCTTGTGGCTTTTTACCCGAGAACTTTTGTATCACTTCAATTGTCTTAGCAATCATGGCAGGTTGATCAGCAATTTTTTGAATCGGAATTTGCTCATAACAATGCGCCATGATTTCCCAACCATGATCGAGTGCGGTTTGGGGTACTAGGGGTCTTGTTTCGCATACTTTTGCATTTAAGGACATCGTGGCTTGAATATCATATTTTTTAAATGCTTCAAAAATACGCCAAATACCTACTCGCATACCATATTCATGCCAAGTCCAATTGGGAACATCAGGAACCGGTGGCACTCCACCTGGTGGAGGAGATGCCATTCGAGGCATCGCCCGCGTAATATCCCATTCTTCTATATTCACGACTGGCCAAATTACTACTTTGGCATTTCCGGGAAGCTTGAGTGGTGGTCTCGTAATGATCGGGCTATAGTCAAGACGCTCATGTGGCTTCATCGCCGTTGCTTCATCTTGTGAGAAAGAGTTACTAGGTTGTGTCATTTTATTATTTTTTACCTTTTTGTTTGTTGTGGCAAATCTCATAAGAGATATAAACATTCTATAATGAGTATATAAACATTATAAATTTTCTTAAGGTGTCGCATGCACAAGTTTAAAGCCCGAATTCTCCTGGTTATTTTATTCCCTCTGCTACTGGGTGTGTTTTTTAGCGTTTCTAGTCATGCACAGAACTTTCCAAGAAAGCCGATCGTATTGGTGGTTCCTTTTGGTCCGGGTGGCTCAGGCGATTTAATCGCCCGAACCTTTGCGCAATATCTTGAGGCCTCGGCAAAACAAACGATCATAGTCGATAACAAGCCGGGCGCGGATGGTATTGTGGGTACTGAATTTGTTAAAAATGCTGCGCCAGATGGTTACACCTTGTTGCTCACAACCAATACAACCATGGCCGCTAACTCCGTCTTTTATAAAAAGATTCCTTACGATCCATTAAGAGATTTTGATCATATTGGTTTATTTGGCCAAGCTGCTTCTGTTGCTTTAGTCCCGAAAGACTCTCCTCTAAATACGATTGCTGATTTGGTTGCCGCCTCAAAAGCTGCTCCTGATAAGTTCTTTTACGGTCATTACAACTCTGCGTCTCGCATGACGGTTGAGATGCTCAAAACACGTACTGGCGCGAAATTAACTGGTATCCCCTACAAAGCTGTTGGTGGTGCTTTGCAAGATTTTTATGGGGCTCAAACTCAAGTCCTTTTCGTAGAATACCCTCCCGCCAAAGCTCAACTAGCCGGTGGTAAAGTGAAGGCTCTTGGTGTTACTGGTTCAACACGCTTTAGAGAGTGGCCAACGATTCCTGCGATTAATGAAACCTATCCAGGTTATGAACTTGGCTTTTATCTTGGTCTAGGCGCTCCTGCTGGTTTACCTGCGGATGTCTTGAATTTTTTAACTTCACAGTTAGAGACAGCCCTCAAAGATCCTGCCTTTATTGCTAAAGTAAACAACTTAGAACTTGATCCTGGTAAATTAAACCGCGAACAGTATCTCAAGTTTGTGCGAGCAGAAAAAGACCGCTGGGCAAAAATCGTACCTGAAGCCGGCATCCAACCAGAATAAACTTTCGACTTATATTCATTCACTTATTTAAAACAAAGACCTTACTATGCGCCTCGGATATTTCACTATGCCCCTCCATCCTCTTCATCGGGATGGCACAGAAACGCTTCATGAGGATCGTCAAACAATTATTCATGCTGACAAACTCGGTTTTTATGATGCTTTTGTCGGGGAACACTTAACTGACCAAGCTGAGAATGTCACCAATAGTATGATCTTTTTGGCAACGCTCATTTTTGAAACAAAAAATATCAAACTCGGTACAGGCACGTCGAACCTTTCTCATGCTCACCCTACTCTAATTGCCGCTCAAGCTGCGATGTTTGACCGCTTAGCTAAAGGACGTTTTATTTTTGGGATTAGTCCTGGAGCACTTGCATCTGATGCTGAGGCCCTTGGCATGCTAGATCAAGATCGGAATAAGTTATTTGCGGAAGCTATCGATGTGATTCTCAAAATATGGGAGGGTGAACCACCTTATAACATCGACTTACCAGATAATCGCTTTAAAGTAAGTGTCGCTAATACCCAAGTACTTGAGATTGGTCGTGGTTATATTATGAAACCTTATCAAAAGCCACATCCCGAAATCGTCGGTACTGTTGTAGCGCCGTTCTCAAAAGGTGTTATTGCGATGGGTAAGAGAGATTTTCATCCGATGTCGGCCAACTTCTTACTTCGAAATTGGCTACCTTCCCACTGGAACAATTATGCTGAAGGGAAAAAATCAGTTGGCGAAGTCGCGCAAGTAAAAGACTGGCGTGTCGCGCGTACTGTTTTTGTTGGTGATACCTCTGCAATTGCAAAATCTTATGGTAAAGATGATGCGAATAGTCCTTATCGTTATTACTATCAACAAATGCTTACCAAAATGAAGATTTCAAATCGCCATGTTATTTTCAAGAAATCTCAAGAAGCGGACGATAGTACGATTAGCTTAGATGGTATTTTGGATGATTTAGTAATTTCTGGTACCGTTAATGAAGTTGTTGATCAGATTCTTGCAATGCAAGAAGAAGTCGGCAATATTGGTGAGATCGTCTACGCTGGTATGGATCTTGTTGATCCTAACTTAGGCAGAAGATCAATGGAACTTATGGCGCATGAAGTGATGCCTAGAGTCAATGAAGCAATGGGTCTTGGATACGTCACCAATGCTGATGCGGTGAATTAACGAAACACGCTTTATCTTCGGTAATTCACCCTGTTGATCTGTTCTCCTTGCGTTTGCCATATTTGAGCTCCTGTATTGACGGTATCTAGTAGCATGACTCCTTGGCTTTGATACCGCTTCACCACATCTGGATGTGGATGTTGGTAGCGATTTTTATATCCTGTTTGCGAGAATGCCTGCTCGGGCATTAAAGTCCCTAAAAACATTGGCGTAGATGATGTCTTGCTGCCATGATGTGGAGCCATGAGGATCAAATTTATTTTTTGAATAGCTTGCAAATGGCGTTGATCTTCCATCAAGCGCTCAACAATGAGTCTCTCGCCATTTTTTTCTACATCCCCTGTTAACCAAATGGAGTGATGTTGGTGTCTTACTTCAATGACACAACTCATTTCATTGGGTTTAGTACTTTTATATTGAGATCTCTCGTTTTGTTCTAGTTGCGGATGCCATACATAAAAATCTATTCCATCCCAACGCCAGGACTGGCCTGCTTCACATTTTTGGAGAAGCACTTTATTTTTTTTAAAAATTGATTGGGCCTGATGATCAGGGGAGATCGATCCCATTGCGTTTTTAATGGGGAAATTTTCTAAAAGATATTTCAGGCCACCAATATGATCTGCATCTTGATGACTGATCACTAACTGATCAATTTTGTTGATTCCCAATGCCTGTAGGTGCGGAATAATAATCTTTTCTCCGGGATCAAACTTTCCAAAACTGATCGGTCCAGTATCAAAAAGTAATTGATGAGATCTGGTTCGAATAAGGACAGCATTTCCCTGTCCAATATCCCATACGGTCATTTCTAATTCATTTTTAGGTATCCCAACTCCTGGTATATATTGATGCGGCACAAATAAGGTCAGGCATAGACCTAAACCTAAAGTTCTGGATTTCCAAGAGGATGCTATGGGTCCCGGCCGAATACAAACTCCAACTCCAATCACTGCAAGTAATAAATGCCATCCAAGTGGCTTCGCTCCAAAAACAGTTGCCCATTTGAAGTTAGCCAATGGCACAATCAGATACATTAATAATTCAAATACGTAATGGGCTATCCATAAAAAGAAATCTCCTAAATACCAAGGTAAAAAAGTACCCAGTATGGCAAATGGTGTGACTAAAAAACTTATTACTGGTATTGCTATTGCATTGGCAATTGGAGATATGATCGATATTTGATAAAACCAATACAAAGTCAGTGGTATGAGCGCAATGGTTACGACCGCTTGCACTCTCGTAGCTTGACCTAATGATGTTCTGAGCTTTTGTATAAAGAGTAAATCAATGTCAATGGCACTATTTTTTTCTTTTGGCATTGCAAATAAAATCGCCGCAACAGCCCCAAATGACAACCAAAATCCTGGAGAATAAATGGCCCATGGATTACATGCAAGAACAAAAAATAATGCCCAAAACCAGATATCAAACGCATGTAAGATTCTTCCCAGGTATAAACCTAATGAGGTAACACCCACCATCATCATCGTTCTTTGCGCTGGTATCTGAAACCCGGCTAACCATGTATATAAAAATGCTGTTAAAAATCCAAAAAATGCTGCTATGTATGGTGCCGGCTGTAAATAAATCAGTCGTGTGCGTTTCATAATAAGTAAGCTAAGGCTTGCCCCTATCCCTGCCAACATCGTTACATGTAATCCGGATATCGAGATCAGGTGACCAATCCCGGTTTGTGCAAATACCTTCCAATCCTGCGGGGATATCATTTGCTGATCTCCCACGACCAGGGCACTAATAACCCCAGCGTATGGTGCATTTTTACCTAATGATTCTTGTATTTTTTGTCTTATCTTGTAACGCCAGAGCTCGATAGTGGTTTTAAAACTTCTGTGGGTGGTATCTAATACTCTCTCACTGCCTGCTTGAATATTCCCCTGAGCCCCTAAGTTTTGGATAAACATCCATTGTTCTAGATCAAATCCATGGGGATTTTTTAGTCCACGGGCTGATTTTAATTGAGCCTTCAAACTCCAATACTGCCCTGGCATGAAATTCTTTTGCTGATTTTTCAAGGGATAAAATAGGTAGATTCTTTCCGGGAACGAAACGTCTTGATCGGTCTTTAAAAGTGCATAAGATGATTGCCAATGGGTAACCTGAAATCCAAACGAAATCCCCTTATCACTCACGCGTGGTAGTTCATCGATATAGCCTTGAAGAATAAAAGTTTTACCTTCTAGTTGAGGATGAAGAAGATTACTGATCTTTTGGTCTTTTAAATAATGAGTCCAATAAAATCCTCCAGCAAATAATGCCGCCGCTATGATGCAATAAATGATTGCATGCTTCATGGTGAAGGTTTTTTTCATTTGTAGGCACCCATACAGGATGGTCGCTGAGCCAAAGGGTATTAAAAGCTCCCATGGTGGATGCAATGTGTCAATTAATAGAGATAGTAATTCCCCAGCAATCCATGCTGATATCAATAAACGCATGTTAATTTACAGGAGGTTTTTTATACGAGGTAATACGCGTAAGGTATTTTGAAGATTAATCTTGGCCAATGTTTGTAGGTCAATGGATCTTTCTTTTGCAAATGCCTGTGCGATGCGCGGTAAATAAGCAGGCTCATTTCTGCGGCTTTTTTCATCCATTAACCACGATGGTGGTATATCTGGACTGTCCGTTTCTAATACATAAGAGTCTATAGAAAACTCTTGTGCTAATCGCTTGATTTGCAAGGATCGATCATAGGTAATCGTACCTCCAAATCCTAATACAAAATTTAAGTCTAAAAAATGTTGCGCCTGTACAAAGCTACCATTAAATGCATGAGCAATTCCTCCACTCACTGGTATCGCACGGAGGCGCTTTAATAATTGGTCTTGCGATTTTCGGACATGCATCACAATCGGTAGCTCAAACTCTTTAGCAATTATGAGTTGTTCTTCAAAAAACCATTCTTGTTTTGGATGATCTAAATCTTCAACAAAATAGTCCAAACCAATCTCTCCTACAGCAACAAGTCGAGGATGATCGATATACTTTGCAATTGCTTCTCTAGTCGCTGCAATGTCTGACTCTGCAGCGTTCTTGGTATACAGAGGATGAACTCCCAGTGCAAAACACAACTGCGGAATGAGAGAGCTCCAGTGTTCGACAATCTCGATGACGTGTTCGAAATCGCTTACCTGGACTGCTGGAATTAATATTCCTGTTATCCCTTGCTCTGCCGCTCTAGCAAGTACCAGCGATAGATCATCCCTAAACTCTGGAGCATCAACGTGACAGTGCGTATCAAACCACATGTTTTATCCGTGTTTTACTTCTTCTGTCACATCAATCAAACCTGCTTGAGTCAGCTTTAAAATACGATCACAACGCTTCGCTCTCAATGGGTCATGGGTCACAATCACAAACGCTGTCTGGATGCGCTGTGCTACGGTCATCATTAAATCAAATACCTGGTCAGCCGTTTGTGTATCTAAATTACCAGTAGGCTCATCTGCCAAAACACAACTTGGATTACCGACTAAGGCTCTTGCCACAGCTACACGCTGTCGCTCTCCTCCTGAGAGCATCGCGGGGGTATGCTCTAACCGATCCCCTAAGCCCACTTGTTGCAACATGTCTTTGGCAAGTGCAAATGCTTTGTCGCGACCAAAGCCACGAATCCGAATCGGCATCGCAACATTTTCAAGTGCGGTGAATTCCGGAAGCAAATGATGGAATTGATAAATGAATCCCAATTGTTGATTTCGTAATTGATTTCTCGATGCCTCATCTAGCTGCGAAAAATTGACTCCCCCAAGTTCAATGCTGCCTGCATTAGCCTCATCTAAGCCACCCAATATATGTAATAACGTACTTTTACCTGATCCAGAGGCCCCCACGATAGCCACTTTTTCTGCCTGCATTACCGTTAGGTTAATGTCCCGCAAAACATGTAAAGCCTCAACATCACTGCCAAATATTTTTTGAATACCCGTGGCCACTAAAGCAATATTTTTTTGTTCTAGATCGTTATTCATAGCGCAGTGCCTCCGCTGGTTTGACCTTCGCCGCACGATAACTTGGATATAAGGTTGCTAAAAGGCTCAGTAAGAATGCCATTCCTCCAACTTTCAACACATCTTCCAAATGAACATCTGAAGGTAACTCGCTAATAAAGTAAATATCTTTGGGTAAAAAGTGAACTCCAAAAATCCCTTCAATGGTTGGCACAATTACATCAATATTCGCTGCCACTAAGACACCAAACACAACACCAAGGATCGAACCTAAGATACCAATAGCTAATCCTTGCACAAAGAAAATTTTCTGAATCATGCGAGCGGACGCTCCCATAGTACGCAATATAGCTATATCAGCCTGTTTATCGGTGACTGTCATGACGAGTGTTGAAACCAAATTAAAAGCTGCAACAGCAATAATCATTGCCAAAATAATAAACATCATTCTTTTTTCGGTTTTAACAGCGGCAAACCATGTGCGATTTTGCATTGACCAATCAACTGCAACCATGCCAGCGGGTAAAGAGCCATTTAAGCTTGAGGAAATCTGCGGCGCTAAATACATGTTATCTAACTTAATACGCAAACCTGTTGGGAACTTATTTTGTGTCAATGCGCCAGCATCTTGCCAATGAATCACCGCAAGACTGCTGTCATATTCAAAATGCCCGCTATCAATAAGACCAACGACTGTAAATGATTTTTGTCTTGGCAATACTCCAGCGGGGGTAAGGTCACCTTGAGGGACCATCACCGAAATTTTATCCCCTCGTTGAACCCCAAGATTAAGTGCTAACTCTACCCCTAATGCAATATTAAATGATCCTGGCTGGATTAGTTCTATAGCGCCATTGGCAATCTGCTTTGGTATATCAGAGACATTCTTTTCCGATTCCGGTTGAATGCCTCGTAACTCTATACCGCGCATCATACCGTTTCTAACAATTAAACCCTGTGTGGGTAATATAGGTGAAACACCCACAATATGGGGCTGCTTCGATAAATAAGTCGCCATCTCTTGCCAGTTCTCAACCCCGCCTTGCGAGCGAATTTCTACATGCGATAAAACTGATAACATCTTATCGCGCACCTCTTTTTGAAACCCATTCATGACAGACAGAACAATAATGAGGGAAGCAACACCTAATGCGATACCGACCATCGATAGAGTTGAAATAAAGGATAAGAAACCATCCCTCTTTTTACCAACGGTTTTACGGCGCGCTCTGACATAGCGCAAACCAATTTCCATAAAAAGAGGTAGTTCTATTGGTAATATTTTAGTTTGCATACCTATAGTTTAGTGTTTTATTAATTTCCTCATAAAATAAAGCCTATGAATAATCTATTAAGTATCCTCATTCCAACACATGGGAATGTATCCCCTGTTATGAATCATGTTGAAGATGATATTTATACCCAAAAAGGCACTATTGAAGAAATTCTCTTATTAGGCCCCAAAGTTCCAATTGCCCCACTCTTAAGCTCAAATAAAAACAATGAACCCAAGATATGCCTTGATTTGGTTCATTTACACGCCACCCGCGATCACGTGGTCCTCATGGACCCAAGTCTTATCCAGATTAGACCTGATGAAGAACTCGCTCTTAGGGCTAGCGTTTTAGAAACCTTAACTCATTTTTTGGGCACTGATGGTGAGTTCTTTCCAAATCGTTGGGTTTACCCTGCTGGCGAATTTATCGAACTTGATACGCATACGCCCAATTTAGCAAGTGGTCTGAATATGGATATTTGGATGCCAAAAGACACCACTACCAAGGGTGTGGCGAAAAAATGGCGTCAATTGCAAAATGAGGTCCAAATGATCTGGCATGATCACCCAGTCAATGAAGCTCGTCTTGAACGCGGTGAACTGAGTATTAACTCTATTTGGCTACATGGCAATGGCGCTTCTTCAGACCTCGCTCAACATCCTATATTAGGTAATGTGGCCAAGATTCTCAGTAATCACCCGATTGGCTCGACCCTAGATGCGCGGATTGCCCCTTTGTCAATCGATGCACTCATACCCTCCTCGCAAATGCATCATTTAGCATTCGCTCACATTCTGCGTGAAAATGAATGGGAAGTTTTCTGGCAAAAAAGTATCGACGCGCTTCATCACGAACACTTGGGTCAAATCCAGCTTTTACAATATAGTCAAGGGCAACTATACAGGCATACCCTAACATCGAAAGATCTCGAGGTCGGTCTGTTCACGAGACTGTTCAAAAAGAATTTGACAAAAAATCAACAGTCTCTGGCATGGATAGAGTATGCTAAAAAACTCCACTGGATTCCTTCTTAACTATTTCTCATGCAACTAGTTGCTCGTAAAAAAAATTCTTCTGTAGAGCGTCACCTCATCGAAAATGGTATTCATCCCATTTTGGCTAGCCTATGGGCTAGCCGAGGCATCGACTCCTTTGCACAAACGAGTTTAGAGTTAAAGCATTTAATTCCACCTAGTGAACTGACACACTGCGTTGCAGCGGCCCATTTTTTGGCAGATGCTTTCGAGCAGAAGAAAAATATTTTAATTATTGCTGATTATGATTGCGATGGAGCTACTGCTTGTGCTGTAGGAATTTTAGGGCTCGAGGAACTTGGACAAAGTTTTGGGACAAAAATTCATTTTCTAGTTCCGAATCGCTTCACTATGGGGTATGGTTTAACGCCAGAGGTTGTAGAGCTCGCAGCACAACAAAACCCAAAGCCTGACATTTTAATTACGGTAGATAATGGCATCGCAAGTTTGGCTGGTGTGGCTCTTGCAAATCAATTAGGTATGGAAGTCATCGTCACTGATCATCATTTACCTGCAGATCAAGTTCCGGATGCCCGTTTAATCATTAATCCCAATCAGAAGGAGTGTCAGTTCTCAAGTAAAGCTCTAGCAGGAGTTGGCGTAATTTTTTACGTTCTTTTAGCGCTTCGCTCAGAGTTACGCAATCGCGGGGTATTTGATCAAGAAACACAACCTCGCCTTGAGAAGTTATTAGATCTCGTTGCTCTTGGAACTGTTGCTGATGTGGCAAGTTTAGATCGCAATAACCGCATTTTAGTTTCTGCAGGTATTCGGCGGATGCGAAATAATCAAATGCACCCAGGTATTCAAGCTCTTTTTGAAGTAAGTGGCCGGGATCCGCAAAAAAGCACTACTTTTGATTTAGGTTTTGGTTTGGGTCCAAGACTCAACGCTGCAGGTCGTCTCTCAGATATGACTTTGGGGATCAAGTGTTTAATTGCAAAAGATGTTTTTCAGGCTAGGCAACTTGCCAAAGAACTCGATACGATGAATCGGGAACGTCGTGAGATTGAGGGGGTCATGAAAGAAAGCGCGATTGATAATCTCGCTGAAATCCCTCATGAAAATGCCTTTAGCCTTTGTCTGTTTGATCCCACATGGCATCAAGGGGTGATTGGGATTTTGGCATCCCGATTAAAAGAACAATATCATCGACCCGTAATTATTTTTGCGCCTGGTGAAGAACGAATGGCTTCTGGTGACTTGATATTAAAGGGCTCAGGTAGATCAATTTCAGGCTTTCATTTAAGAGATGCGATCGATATGATTTCGAAAAAATATCCTGATCTTATTCTTAAATTTGGTGGTCACGCCATGGCGGCTGGTCTTTCAATTGCTCAACAAGATTTAGGTCAATTCCAACAGGCTTTTGAGAGTGTGGCCACCCTTTTGATTGACGAGGATAATTTGCATCGTAAATTAGTCCACGATGGCGAGCTTTCTGAAGACATGATTAATCCAGTGCTTGCCCAGCAATTAGCCAATGAAATTTGGGGGCAAGGCTTTCCTGAACCGGTATTTATGGGAGAATTTCGGGTTGCCAAACAAAGTATTCTGAAAAATAAACACCTGAAACTTGAATTGATTCCAGCTAATTCAAGCACCAATAAAAGTTTACTGGGTATTTGGTTCGGTCATGCGGACCTATTACCCGAAAAAACACATTTAGCTTATCGCTTACTCATCGATCATTATTTAGGCTATCCAAGAGCACAAATGCATATTGAAGCTGCATTTGATGTTTCCTGATCGAAAAAATGGATTTGCATACTCACTAGGCTTTATAATGTATGCATGGAAGCCGAACGAATAAATACCTTACAAAATAATCTCACCCAATTACGTGCGCGTGTCGAAGACCTTCGGGGGTATCTTTGACTATGATACGAAAAGTAGACGCTTAATTGAACTTAATCTTCAACTAGAAGATTCTAAAATTTGGGATGATCCTAAATTAGCCCAGGCTCTGGGTAAAGAGAAAAAAATGCTCGATGGGATTGTTAACTCTATCCAAAAATTAGATGGTGATCTTAGTGGTGCTATCGAACTTTTTGATTTGGCAGCTATAGAAAATGACGCCGATACTCTTGAGGCAATCGCTACGGATGAACTTGCTATTGAAGCGATTGTGGCTGATCTTGAATTTAAGCGGATGTTCTCCCATCAAATGGATCCTTGTAATTGCTTTATTGATATCCAAGCTGGTGCCGGTGGTACAGAGGCGTGTGACTGGGCGAGTATTTTGATGCGTCAATATCTTCGGTACTGCGAACGCAAAGGTTTTAAAACTGAAATCTTAGAGGAATCTGATGGTGATGTTGCGGGTATCAAGAGCGCCACGATTAAAATTGATGGTGAGTATGCCTACGGTTTCTTAAGAACAGAAACTGGTGTTCATCGTTTAGTCAGAAAATCTCCTTTTGATTCGGCGAATGGTCGCCATACTTCATTTGCAAGTATCTTCGTTTATCCCGAGGTAGATGACTCTATTGAAATTGATATTAATCCAGCGGATATCCGGACAGATACCTATCGTGCCTCAGGTGCCGGCGGTCAACATATTAATAAAACCGATTCTGCTGTTCGGCTAACCCATATTCCAACTGGTATCGTCGTTCAATGTCAAAGTGATCGCAGTCAACACCGTAATCGTGCTGAGGCGATGTCGATGCTCAAATCACGACTGTATGAGCATGAACTACGTAAACGTCAAGTTGAGCAAGATAAGTTAGAAGCCACTAAAACAGATGTGGGTTGGGGACATCAGATTCGCTCATATGTGTTAGATCAAAGTAGGATTAAAGATCTTCGTACCAATGTAGAAATATCGAATACCCAAAAAGTTTTAGATGGTGATCTTGATCCTTTTATCGAAGCAAGTCTCAAAATGAATGTATAAATTTATGACCGACCAACAAAATCCTAGTCCTGAATCAGTAAATATCGATGAAAACCATATCATGGCGGAACGCCGTGAGAAATTAGCAGCTCTTCGCACGCAGGGTATCGCATTCCCAAATGACTTCATCCCTACACATTTAGCCATTGATTTACATGATGCTTACTCTTCGTTATCTAAAGAAGAGCTCGCAGAAAAAAATATTTCCGTGAAAATGGCGGGACGAATGATGCTTAAACGGGTCATGGGGAAAGCTAGCTTTGCAACGGTTCAAGACCGCACTGGTCAGATTCAGTTTTATATTAATGACCAAGAAACTGGTGAGGATGCACACGCAGCTTTTAAACACTGGGATATGGGCGATATTATTGCTGGCGAAGGTGTTCTCTTTAAAACCAATCGTGGTGAACTTTCTGTTTCAGTTAAGAACTTACGCTTACTCACCAAATCACTGCGCCCACTTCCCGATAAGTTTCATGGTTTACATAGTCAAGAATTAAAGTATCGTCAACGTTATGTGGATTTGATTGTTTCTCCTGAAACACGTCAAACCTTCATCGAAAGAAGTAAGGCGATGTCAGCCATTCGTGAATATATGCAAAATGCTGGCTTTATGGAAGTAGAAACTCCGATGTTGCATGTTATTCCTGGTGGCGCTTCCGCCAAACCATTTATTACGCACCACAATGCGCTTGATATGCAAATGTTTATGCGGATTGCTCCTGAACTTTATCTTAAACGTCTAGTTGTTGGAGGGTTTGAACGGGTATTTGAAATTAATCGCAACTTCAGAAACGAAGGTGTAAGCCCTCGTCATAATCCAGAATTTACCATGATGGAGTTTTATGCCGCCTATACGGATTATCAGTGGCTCATGAACTTTACAGAAGAATTAATTAGAGAAGTTGCCATCAAAGCTCATGGCACAGCCAAACTTACCTACCAAGGTAAGGAACTAGATTTAAGCAAACCTTTTGCTCGGCATACGATTACTGAGGCGATTCAAAAATACGGTCCGCTTTCTGGTAAAAATTACACTTCCGAACAATTAATTGATATTGCCTTTATTCGTAATGAACTTAAATTAGCGGGTGAACATATTGATGGTCCTGCCCTCAAAAATGCTGGGCTAGGTGCGTTGCAACTTGCACTATTTGAAACTTGTGCTGAAGAACACTTATGGGACCCGACCTACATCATTGATTACCCGATTGAAGTAAGTCCGCTTGCACGTGAATCCGACACACGGCCTGGTATTACAGAACGTTATGAACTGTTCATTACTGGTCGTGAAATCGCTAACGGCTTCTCAGAGCTCAATGATTCTGAAGATCAAGCAAATCGCTTCGCCCAACAAGTAGCTCAAAAAGATGCTGGTGATGAAGAAGCTATGTTCTTTGATCATGACTTTATCCGCGCTCTAGAGTATGGCTTACCTCCAACAGGGGGTTGTGGTATCGGCATCGATCGCTTGATGATGTTAATCACAGATTCCCCCAACATCCGAGATGTTATTTTATTCCCGCATCTCAGACGAGAAGAAAATTTATAGGAATTAGCAATGAAAATGAAGTTACCGTTATTTTTAGGGTTGTTGACCGTAACTTTTTTCCAGATCGCTAGCGCCCATCCTTTATCTAATCCCGCTCTGAAGTCACCAGAGTCCGCCTCATCTTATCGACAGTACTGTAGTCACTGTCACTCGGGAAGTGCTCCAAGTGCACCGCGTGTAGGAGATACCAAAGATTGGTCTGTAAGGCTTTTAAGTGGCTTTGATTATTTGTATCATTCTGCAATCTACGGCATCCCCAACACCGCGATGTTAGCTAAAGGTGGACACCCAGAGCTAAGTGATGATCAAATTAAAGATCTCGTGGGATATATGCTGATTTCCAGCAAAGTTTCATCTGTAACCATTGAAAAAGCCTTAAAGTATGATGGCTTTTTGATCGCTGATCGAGAATTTATCCACCTTGATACAAACAAAAATGCCTTCTTAGAAAAGAAGGAACTTCAATCAGAAAATGCTTTTTTAAAGCTCTTTGATGAGTTCGATAAAAATCAAGATACGCGCCTATCCCCTGCGGAATTTATTGATCTCAGATCTTCCCTAGAATTACTTCGACAGACACAAAATTTAACTGATGAAGAAATTATGAATCAAGTAAATGCTACCCTTGCTAATGTTAAAGGGATGCCGCCAAGCGGCATTAGGGTTAACTCCAAAAATGGCACTCTGAGCATTGCTGGCGTTGTGGGAAGTAATACGATTATTGACCAAATTTGGCGCTCCATCCGCTGGATTCCTGGAATTAAGGTAATTGATAATAGATTAATGACCTCAGAAATGCTAGCATTTGACTAGCTGTAAAAACATCATCATCTGACTTATCTAAAGGAGACCATAATGAGTATGTTAAGTCCTGAAGAGTTGGCTTCTCTACTGCCAGCTGAATCGAGTATTTTCCCAGCGCCAATTCCTGTGCAATGTGTTTCTAGTGATGAATTCATGCCTCAGCAACAAACCCCCAAACAAAAAGAGTATGAGGCTCGAGTTAAATCCATCGGTGCTGAATTATCCCAACACCAAGGCGTATCACGCCGTAAGTTCTTTAAATCCGCTTCTGGTATGGCTGCTGCATTTTTAGCCATGAATCAAACATATGGCCCCATGTTTGGAGTCAGTGAGGCGGAAGCAGCAACACCTGAAATGGCCAATGAACGCGCTAGTGCCTTATCAGGTCAATTCATTATGGATATGCATACGCATTTCTTAAGAGATGACACTAGAATCCAATCCTTCTTACAGCAACGTTTAGCGGTAGGTAAAGCCGGTTGGAATCCTGCACTTGTAGAAAAACCACAAACGATTGATGATTTGAAATTTGCTAATTACATCAAAGAAATGTTTTTAGATAGTGATACGAAGGTGGTCTGTATTAGTGGCGCCCCTTCTGAAATTAAAGAAGATTGGTTTTTAACCAACGACATGAAAATCAATAGTCGTGCAACGATCAATAAAATAGCGGGCACCAAGCGTGCCTTTGCACATGCTATTTTCACTCCCGGTTACGACGGCTGGATGGATGAAATTGATCGTGCTATCGAGGTTCTCAAACCGGATTCATTTAAGGGTTACACGATTGGCGACAATACCCATAAAGATCTTTCCAAACATCCCTGGAGACTTGATAACGAGAAATTAGTGTACCCAGCTTATGCTAAATTTCAAAAAGCTGGCCTGAAGAATGTTTGTATCCATAAAGGTTTATTTCCACCGTCCGTAGAAGCACGATTTCCTCATCTATTAAATCATTGCAATGTAAGCGACGTTGCCAAAGCAGCTAAAGATTGGCCGGATCTGAACTTCATTATTTATCATGGTGGTTATCGTTACGCTGGTGGTGGTCGCGCCGAGGATGCATGGGCACAATTTGAAAGAACGGGTCGAATCGATTGGGTTTCTGATCTAGCTGATATTCCTGGAAAATATGGCGTAAAAAATGTGTATGCGGACGTTGGTCAATTATTTGCACAAACAACCATCGTTGATCCACGATTAACTGCAGTGATGATGGGGCTTCTAATTAAGGGCCTTGGATCATCAAATGTTGTGTGGGGAACCGATGCAATCTGGACTGGTGCTCCACAATGGCAAATTGAAGCTTTTAGACGTTTAGAGATTCCTGAAGAATTACAAAAACGTTATGGCTATGCTCCTTTAGGTGCTGCAAATGGCGCTGTGAAGAATGCTATTTTTGGGGAGAATAATGCGCGTTTATATAACTTCACAGCACAACAACGGGCATCATTAAGTGACGATAAAATCACAGCTGCTAAATATGTCTATGATCGCGAAGGAGATGGTAGAACGAATATGGCTTATGGGTATGTCAACAAAGGCACACATCAGTCCTAATAAAAGCTTTTACTTATTAAAAACAGGTTCGTATAGAACCTGTTTTTTTATTCCTTACTGGTTAACCTGACTCGCTATAAATTCTTTGACTGTCTTTCTTGCAATATCTGTTTGTAGTCCCTCTTTAGCAACCCACTCATGATCGCTATCCGGAAATATTTTTAATTGAATAGCACCACCTGCAGCGCGGTAACTTTTTACAAACTTTTCTTGTATCTCTGGAACAACATTGTCATCATTTGCACCAACAATAATGAGCATTGGCGGTTTAGAAATTGGATCCTTCCGATCTAATATATATTGCGGATTTGCCCAGGAAATCGTCGACCATGGCTTGAAATAGGTGTGGTGATTATTAATCATTCTTTCCCGCTGATGTTTGACCGCATTTTGATAACGCGCTAAGGGGTCGCTAATCGGAGATCTTGCAGCGATATATTGAATCCTAGCATCTAACTGCGGAGCCTCTGGAAAAGGAATCGCTGCATATTCTGGATCAAAAGGTTTCATACCAATCAACTCTGCTACATGACCACCAGTTGAACTTCCATAGATCCCAAGTGTTTTAGGATCTCCCTTCCATGCTTTGGCGTGGTATTTAAGCCAACGAATGGCGTAATGTGCATCTTGCAAATTCGCGGGATAAGCAGACTCAGTGGCGACTGTCATATCTATAGCTACCACGAGTACGCCACTCTTTGCTAATGCCAAATCCATCGGTTGCTCGGCCTTCCGATCTTTATTATTCCAAGCACCACCGTGTAAATCCATCACTACGGGAAAAAGACCTTCGCCTTGTGGTTGATAAATTCTAGCTATCAGGTCACGTCCAGCTGCGTTTTTTCGATAAACAACTTCAGTAATCTTGATTTCATATTGCGCGTTTGGGTTGTACAGAGCAATATCATTCCTCGAAACACTCAGGGAGATAGCCTGGTCACTCCAAAGCATCATTGGAATAACCACCATCAGTATATGAAAATATCGAGTAAATCCTTTTTTAATTTTCATTTTAAGTCTTCTTTTATCTATTCATTTGTTGATGAATACGAATGCTTACTCAACCTTTGCCCCAGAGCTAACCACCACTGCAGCCCATTTTTTAACTTCACTTTGTAAAAAGCTACCAAATTGAGCAGATGTATTTTTCGTCGACTCCATTCCCTGTAAGACGAACTTTTCTTTTGCCTCAGGTGTTTCCATAGCTCGGTTAATTGCCGCATTCATCTGCTCAACTAAGGCGGGTGGTGTATTGAGGGGCACAAAGAAACCAACCCATGTGTAGTCATCAAAATCTTTATATCCAAACTCTGTAACTGAGGGCACATCAGGCAACAATGTAGAACGCTTAGCGCTCGTGACAGCAATCGCCCTAACATTTCCAGCTTTAATTTGCTGAACTGCTGGCGGCATCGATGTTGAAGAGATTTGCGTATGACCAGCAACTGCTGCTCCTACAGCTTGTGCTGGTTGATACGGCACATGTGTAATATCCACATGGGCAGCGGTCTTTAATCGCTCCATCGATAAGTGTGTTGTCGTTCCAATACCTGAAGACGCATAACTTAAAGGCTCTTTTTTTGCCAACTCAATTAATTCTTTTAAATCTTTTACTGGCACCTTTGGATTGACCGTAATAATATTTGGTGTTCTTGGCCCTAAAGCTAAAGGAACAAAATCTTTGACCGCATCATATCCTGCATTTGGGTATAAAGAAGGATTTACAGCGTAAGCAACACTATGTACCAAAATCGAATAACCATCCGCTGGCGCTCTCTTCACATATTGTGTGGCAATATTACCCCCTGCTCCCGGCTTATTTTCAACAACAAAGTTTCCTCCTGTTGTTTTAGCGAGCTCTTGCCCAACAATTCTGGCAATCACATCAGTAAATGCTCCTGGTGCAAAGGCGACATAAATCGTGACATTTTTAGCCTTAGGCCAATCAGTCTGTGCTGATGCAGATGAAATGAATAATACGGAAATTGCCGCAAAGGCCATCAGTCTTTTGAATTGCATTAATTGCTGAAATGACTTGAACATTTCTAGTCTCCTTGAAGTAATAGGAGATAGTTTAATACACTAATCAGTCTAGATTACGGATTTCTTAGTGATTTTCTTTGGCGTGATTAATTGAATATTTTGGTATTTCTATCACCAAGTCTTGTTGTGCAACGATGGCTTGGCAGGAAAGCCTGGAAACAGGGGTTAACCCCCATGCACGGTCTAATAAATCATCCTCATTCTCATCGCTAGGATTAAGAGATTGAAAACCCTCACGGACAATGACATGACACGTTGTACACGCACACGATAGTTCACATGCATGCTCAATTGGAATATCATTTTCTAGCAGCGCTTCACAAATTGAAGTCCCAGCAGGCACTTCAATCACAGATCCTTCTGGACAATACTCTTCGTTAGGAAGAATTACAATTTGGGTCATAAATTACTCACTTCATTCAATTTCAGAAAGATTTTTTCCGGTTAACGCGCGCCGAATATTGGCGTTCATTCTTCTTGCAGCAAATTCTTCAGTCGCTTGTGATAAAGATTCAATTGCTTTTCGTAAATCATCAACACTTTCAGAGTGCGGTTGCAATTGCTCAAGATGCTGTAAGGGTTCTTCAATCAACTGTAATTCTTCATCGCTGAGCAAATGACGATCTGTTTGTAGGGAATTTTTAACCGCATCAAGTAAGCGTAAAGCCTCAACTTGCTCTTCTCTTAATGCTCGAATATGCATGTCTGCCTCTGCGCTTTGAAATCCTTCACGCAGCATATTTGCAATATCTCCATCGGCAAGACCATAACTTGGCTTGACCGTAATCGATGTATTAACCCCTGAAACTTCCTCACGAGCACTCACAGAAAGTAAACCATCTGCGTCTACTTGATAGGTAACCCTAATTCTCGCAGCGCCAGCAACCATCGGTGGTATGCCGCGTAATTCAAATTTCGCTAGCGATCTACAATCCTGAGCTAACTCTCTCTCACCTTGAACTACATGGATAGCCATCGCGGTTTGTCCATCTTTAAAGGTCGTAAAGTCCTGAGCTTTAGCCACTGGTATTGGGCTGTTGCGTGGGATTATTTTTTCAACAAGCCCACCCATCATTTCTACTCCTAAAGAAAGTGGTATGACATCTAACAATAACCACTCATCATTTTTATTTTTATTTCCTACCAATAAATCAGCCTGACGCGCAGCCCCTAAAGCAACTACTTCATCCGGGTTGAGATTATTTAAAGGTGTTTTCTTAAAATATTCCTCTACAGCCTTTTGAATAGGGGGCATCCGGGTTGAACCCCCTACCATCACCACACCTTGTACCTCATCAATCGAGATACTCGCATCGCGCATGGCTTTTTTAACGCTAATAAGCGTTTTTTGTACCAAGCTTTGTGTAATGGTTGAAAATATTTCTTGAGAAATACTTAACTGGATCGATTGATGGTTGGAAAATTGATATTCCAACAACACCGCAGAATGCGTACTGAGAGTTTCTTTTACATCTCGACACTTTAGCAATAATGAGCGTTGATCTTTTGCATCTAATGTAGTCATTTTTACAGAATCAAGCACATGCTGCATGAGCGCATGATCAAAATCATCTCCCCCTAAAGCAGAATCACCACCTGTAGAAAGAACTTCAAATACGCCCTTACTTAATCGCAGAATAGAGATATCAAAGGTACCTCCGCCTAAATCAAATATTGCATAGACGCCTTCTGAACCATGGTCAAGTCCATATGCTAAGGCAGCAGCTGTAGGCTCATTTAATAGTCGCAGGACATGGATACCCGCTAACTGGGCTGCATCCTTTGTCGCTTGACGCTGAGCATCATCAAAATAGGCTGGCACTGTGATCACAGCACCTTCAATCTCATCAGAAAATGAGTCCTCAGCCTGTTGACGAAGTCTTGCTAAAATTTCAGCAGAAACTTCTATAGGACTTTTTTCTCCTTGAACTGTATTGATTTTAAGCATGCCTGATGCATCTACAAAATCATACGGTAAGCTTTTTGAATGGCGAATATCACCAAGAGCTCGCCCCATAAAACGCTTGACGGAAATGATAGTGTTTTTAGGATCCAATATTGCCTGCGCCAAAGCTTCATAACCTGCTTGTGTTTTTCCATTGGGCAAATAGCGAACTATCGATGGCATCATCGTATGTCCCGCTTCACTTTGCAAAATCACAGGTATAGAATTTTTCATACTGGCAACGAGTGAATTCGTTGTACCTAAATCAATGCCAATGGCAATCCTTCTTTCGTGTGGATTACGTGATTGTCCTGGTTCCGCAATTTGCAATAAAGCCATGTTTAACTCAATTCAGAAATACGATAATCAATTTCTTCAATAAAACGCTCTAAAAATAAAGCGGCACGAAGACGTTCAAGTGCTATTGTTACATTCTTCTCTTGGTCGAACTGTTCTCCGATAGTCAGAATATATTGATTGAGTTGGTTTTGCACCTGATTCTGTAGTCGACTAAGCACTGTTAAATCACCTTTAGCATCATCCATTGCCTCTCGCAACTCCATTTGTTGCATCAAAAACTCAGCTGGCATCGATGTATTTGTTTCTAACTCAGGATCCAATCCTGCTAACTCGCACAAATAAAAACCTCTTTTCAGAGGTTGCTTGAGGGTCTGATATGCAGTATTTGCAAAGGTTGCGATCTGTAATGACTGACGCTTCTCTGAATCTGACCCTGTGGCGTGACGATCTGGATGAACCTCTTGCTGAACTTTTAAATAGGCTTGATCAAGAAGAGGCCGGTCAATACCAAATTGTTTCGGAAGTTGAAAAAACTCAAAGTAATTAACAAAACCACCCTTAGACTCTGAAAGATTCACCACACCCACACTCATCCTTCACGTTGGGGTTTTGAAATTTAAACCCTTCATTTAAACCTTCTCTTGCAAAATCTAACTCTGTTCCATCAATATAAGGAAGACTTTTAGGATCAACAAAGACTTTAATTCCCTGCGTTTCAAACATTTGATCTTCCGTCGATGGCTCATCCACGTACTCAATCTCATAGGCCAGACCAGAGCATCCGGTCGTTCTAACTCCGAGACGCAAACCAATCCCCTTACCTCGTTTTTGGAGATTTTGGTTTACATGTTTTGCCGCTTTTTCTGTCAAACTAATTGCCATAAACGTTCTTTCAACTTTCCTGAGCGTGCTTCTCACGATAATCTTTTACAGCAGCTTTAATTGCATCTTCAGCCAAAATAGAACAATGGATTTTTACTGGTGGCAGGGCTAGCTCTTCGGCAATTTGCGCATTTTTAATTTCTAATGCCTGATCAAGCGTTTTCCCTTTTACCCACTCAGTCACAAGTGAGGAAGAGGCAATTGCTGATCCACATCCATAGGTTTTAAACTTGGCATCTTCAATAATGCCGTTTTCATTGACCCGAATTTGCAGCTTCATTACATCACCACAGGCCGGCGCACCAACCATGCCAGTTCCTACGGCTTCATCACCTTTTTCAAATGACCCAACATTGCGGGGATTTTCGTAATGATCAACTACTTTATCGCTATATGCCATGCTATTTCCTTTAAATATATATTAGTGCGCTGCCCATTGAATCGTACTTAAATCGATGCCATCTTTAAACATTTCCCAAAGTGGTGAGAGTTCTCTTAATTTGGCAATCTTGTCCTTAATTAAATCAACCGTGAAATCAACTTCTTCAATCGTCGTAAATCGACCCACGCTAAAACGAATGGAACTGTGCGCTAATTCGTCATTACGCCCCAATGCGCGTAAGACAAAAGAAGGTTCCAGTGATGCTGATGTACATGCTGAGCCTGAAGATATCGCAACATCTTTAAGAGCCATCAACATCGATTCACCTTCCACATAATTAAAACTTACATTTAAATTATGCGGGACACGATAGTCCATATCACCATTTAAGTAAACTTCTTCAATCGTTGATAAACCTGCCCACAAGCGGTCACGTAACATACGAATGCGCTCATTCTCCGTGCCCATTTCTAAACGCGCTAATCGAAATGCTTCTCCCATGCCAACAATCTGATGCGTTGGTAGAGTTCCAGAGCGCATACCACGCTCGTGTCCACCACCGTGGATTTGTGCTTCGATACGAATTCTTGGCTTACGTCTAACAAATAAAGCGCCAACGCCTTTTGGTCCATAGGTTTTATGCGCACAAAAACTCATTAAATCGACCTTCAAATCAGCCAGATTAATAGCAACTTTTCCTGTTGCCTGAGCTGCATCAACGTGATAAATAATGCCTTTTTCACGACATATCTCCCCGATGGAGGCAATATCTTGAATCACTCCAATTTCATTATTGACGTAGAGTATCGAAACTAACATGGTGTCTGGACGTATTTGCCCCTTAAAGTAATCAAGATCCAAAAGACCGTTCTCTTGCACGTCTAAATAAGTAACGTCAAAACCTTCACGCTCTAACTCTCTGCATGTATCAAGTGTGGCTTTATGCTCAGTTTTGAGCGTCATGATATGTTTGCCCTTGTCTTTGTAAAAATGGGCAGCACCTTTTAACGCTAAATTGATACTTTCTGTGGCGCCACTTGTCCAAACAATTTCACGAGGATCCGCACCTACGAGTAGCGCAACTTCAGAACGCGCCTCTTCTACAGCTTCTTCAGCTTCCCAACCATAGGCATGACTTCTTGAAGCGGGATTGCCAAATTGCTCGCGTAAATAAGGAATCATCTTATCGACCACACGCGGATCAATTGGTGTTGTGGCCGAATAATCCATATAAACAGGAAAATGACGTGCACTAAACATAGGTAGTGGATTAAGTTTTGGGGTGTTATGTTGGCTCATATTAATATCTTAAATTTTTTAGTTTTGTTGCGCTAGATTGAATACTGAATTCACAATAAATCGCTTTGGTGCAGTGTCTCTTTTCTGAGATTTTGCATCAACGACATTGAGCGATGGATGTTTTTCAGGAGAAACTTGCGCTGGTTTATTGTGGTTAATAAATGGAGATAAAACTGAAACGTTTCGATTTTGCTGAGCGAATACTAAATCACTCAAGGTAACTGATTGTAAATAATCCACCATTTTTTTGTTGAGATTGGACCATAAGTCATGCGTCATACATTGCGTATTGTGATCATCCTGACCATTGCAATTCCCCTTGCCACCGCATTGCGTAGCGTCAATTGGTTCATCCACTGCCGTGATAATGTCAGCAACAGTAATGGTCGCACCATCTCTACTTAAGGTATACCCGCCACCAGGACCGCGCGTGCTCTCAACAATCTGATCGCGACGAAGCTTTCCAAAGAGTTGCTCTAGGTAGGATAGAGAAATTTTTTGTCTTTTACTAATGCCCGCCAACGTTACGGGACCCTCGGCTTGGCGCATGGCCAAGTCGATCATAGCGGTTACTGCAAAACGGCCTTTTGTGGTTAATCTCATTTTTACTCTTATCTTTCAATAATTTAGCTAAAATCCAGAATGGTTTCTGGTACCTCTAAATATCTCCGTAAATATGGGTAATACCTGACGGATTAACTCAAGTATACCAAATACTTGAGTATTTTTCTCGGGACTACGATAAGGGATGATCAGGAGTCAATGCACCAAAAGCCATTGCCCTGATTTTACTTAAGCGATCGCGCGCATTGGCGGCTTTTTCGAATTCAAGGTTACGTGCAAAATCTAACATTTCTTTTTCTAAACGCTTAATTTCCTTAGCTAATTCTTTTTCACCCATGTCTTCATACCTGGCTTTTTCTTTTTGTGATTGCCAGAGTACTTTTTCATCTTCTACGTCATAAACACCATCAATAATGTCTTTAATACGCTTACTTACCCCTACTGGCGTTATGCCATTAAGTTCGTTGTGAGCCGTTTGTTTGGCGCGTCGTCTTTGTGTCTCAGCGATGGCTCTTTGCATGGAACCTGTAATACGATCTGCATACAAAATCGCTTTCCCATTAATGTTTCTGGCTGCACGCCCAATGGTCTGTATCAAACTTCGCTCTGATCGCAAGAACCCTTCTTTATCCGCGTCCAAAATTGCCACTAAAGATACCTCTGGGATATCTAATCCTTCACGTAATAAATTAATTCCGACCAAAACATCAAACATACCTAAGCGCAAATCACGGATGATCTCGACGCGTTCAACTGTATCAATATCAGAGTGTACATACCGTACTTTGACGCCATGATCAGACAAAAAATCAGTTAACTGCTCTGCCATGCGCTTGGTTAGTACTGTAACTAAGACGCGCTCTGCCTTATCTACGCGAAGCTTGATTTGATCAAGTAAATCATCTACCTGTGTAGTCGCAGGGAGAACTTCAATCTCAGGGTCAATGAGACCTGTTGGTCTTACTACCTGCTCAACAACATTTCCTGTTTTCGTATTTTCGTAATCCGCTGGCGTCGCACTGACAAAAATGGTTTGGCGCATTTTGGTTTCAAACTCATTAAACTTTAATGGGCGATTATCTAATGCTGATGGTAAGCGAAATCCAAAATCCACTAAAGTCACCTTACGTGCCCGGTCTCCGTTATACATACCATTGAACTGACCTATCAACACATGCGATTCGTCAAGGAACATTAACGCATCTTGGGGTAAATAATCAATCAGTGTCGGCGGCGCATCTCCAGGCTTTCCTCCTGACAAGTGCCTTGAATAATTTTCAATACCTTTACAAAAACCTAACTCAGCCATCATTTCAAGATCGAAACGTGTTCTTTGCTCAAGACGCTGGGCTTCAACTAATTTATTTTGCGAAATTAATTCTGCCAGTCTTTCTCGTAATTCCACTTTGATATCTTCAACCGCTCGCAATATTGTTTCCCGCGGTGTGACATAGTGGGATCCAGGATAGACTGTAAAACGAGCAATCTTTTGTTTTGTCTTTCCCGTTAGTGGGTCAAAGAATTGCAATGTATCAACTTGATCATCAAATAGTTCAAGGCGGATCGCCAACTCATTATGCTCAGCTGGAAAGATATCAATGGTGTCACCGCGCACACGAAAAGTTCCACGAGAGAAATCGATTTCATTTCGGTCATACTGCATAGCGACTAATCGCTTGACGACATCACTTTGGGATAATTTGTCACCTTGGCGGAGTGTTAAAACCATTTTATGGTAATCGCCAGGATTACCAATACCATAGATTGCTGACACACTGGCAACAATAATGACATCTCGACGCTCAAGTAAACTTTTGGTAGCCGAGAGTCGCATCTGTTCAATATGCTCATTAATCGATGAGTCTTTTTCAATAAATAAATCCCGCTGCGGAACGTATGCCTCTGGTTGGTAATAATCGTAATAACTCACGAAGTATTCGACCGCATTGCGTGGAAAGAATTCTCTGAATTCGCTATATAACTGGGCTGCTAATGTTTTATTTGGGGCAAAAATAATGGCTGGCCGACCTTCCCTCGCAATGACATTGGCCATGGTATAGGTCTTTCCAGACCCAGTAACGCCTAATAATGTTTGAAAAGATAAGCCGTCATGAATACCCTCCACCAAAGCATGAATGGCCGTCGGTTGGTCTCCTGCTGGCAAAAACGGCTGGTACAAATGGTAAGGGGAATTTGGGAATTCTACGAACTTAGACTCATCTAATTGCACCGCAGCAATCGGCGCACTGCGCTCAGATTTACCGTTTTTACCTTTAGATTGCCGAGAAGCCATAGAGTTTGTTTAAAATAGAACTAATGTTTTTGTATAGCCTTACATTATTGCAGTTTTTTTAAGATTTTTATTTTGTAATGAGGCTTTCTTGATGAAGGCTTACATTGAATTCTGAACTATTTTTTGACATCTATTGAATCGATATAACAACCTATGACACTCTTTTCCGCCGTTGAATTAGCCCCACGTGATCCTATTCTTGGTCTTTATGAAACATTTAACGCCGACACTCGCACCACGAAAGTCAATTTAGGCGTTGGCGTCTACTTTACGGATGAGGGCAAAATTCCTTTGCTCAGAGCTGTTCAGGTTGCTGAAAAACAGATCCTAGAAAATCCTAAGTCCCGTGGCTATCTTCCAATTGAAGGAATTGCTACCTATAACAGTGCTGTACAAAATTTAGTCTTTGGTAGCGATAGTGCCCTTATTGCTGATCATCGAGCCGTTACTTTTGAAGGTCTGGGTGGAACTGGTGCTCTCAAAATTGGCGCCGACTTCATTAAACGCTTAAAACCTCATACCCAAGTCGCTATTAGCGACCCGAGTTGGGAAAATCACCGTGGCTTATTTGAAGGTGCTGGGTTCCCTGTAATTAACTATCCTTACTATGACCCTCAAACGCGTGGTGTTAACTTTGGTGCAATGCAGGCTTTCCTAAAAACACTACCCGCTGATAGTGTCATTGTTCTGCATGCCTGCTGTCATAATCCAACCGGGGCTGATATGTCTGCCGACCAATGGCAAACGGTGGTTCAAATATGCCAACAAAACCATTTGATTCCATTTTTAGATATGGCCTACCAGGGTTTTGCAGAAGGTATTTATGAAGATGGTTTAGCTGTTCGTCTGTTTGCTCAGTCAGGCTTGTCTTTTTTCATTTCTAGCTCTTTCTCGAAGTCTTTTTCACTGTATGGCGAGCGTGTAGGTGCGCTCACAATCGTTACGCAAAATGCAGGTGAGTCGGCAAATGTTGCCTCTCAGGTCAAACGTGTCATTCGTACTAATTACTCAAATCCTCCAACTCACGGTGGAACCATTGTCTCGACAGTTCTCAATTCAAATGAATTAAGAACAATGTGGGAAGAAGAACTTGGTCAAATGCGCAATCGAATTAAACAAATGCGTACACAATTAATCGCTGAACTTAAAGCTGCTGGCGCTACAAAAGATTTTTCTTTCATCCAAGAGCAGCGTGGCATGTTTTCTTATACTGGCCTATCAAAAGAGCAGGTGGATCATTTAATTACCGATCATGGCGTATATGCGGTGAGTACTGGTCGTATTTGCGTGGCCTCACTAAATACGAAGAATATTGCTCACGTGGCTAAAGCAATTGCGGCAGTTTTGTAGCACTCAATAGCATGGTCAATCAAATGACACTAAAAAATCATTTGATTGACGCCTTTTCTAGTGTAATATTCTATTGTTGCATTGCAATATACGGCACTGGACGTTTTTCAGAGCCTTTCTCCTAATCGTTGTAAAGGGTCGATGTTATGTTGTATCAACTCCAAGAATTCCAACGCGCTATGCTTGAGCCCTTGAGCTCATGGGCGCAAACAACTGCTAAAGCATTTAGTAATCCGAATAATCCCCTCTCCTATTACCCTGTTTCGCAAAGAATTGCCGCGGGATATGAATTGTTGTATCGCTTGGGTAAAGAGTACGAAAAACCTGAATTTGGCGTTAGAGCGGTTGAAGTTCTTGGTAAAAATGTCACAGTTACTGAATTTTCTTCTTTAAAAAAGCCATTTTGTAATTTAGTTCGCTTCAAACGTTACTCTGATGATGTTGAAGTCATTAAAGCGATGAAGAAGGAACCTATCGTATTGGTGGTGGCGCCTTTATCAGGTCATCATTCTTCTTTGTTAAGAGATACAGTTAAAGTCCTTCTTCAAAACCATAAAGTCTATTTAACCGACTGGGTTGATGCGCGTCTTGTGCCAACTTCCGAAGGCAAGTTCCATCTCGATGACTATGTAAGCTATATCCAAGAGTTTATTCGTTATATTGGTGCAGAAAATTTACATATCATCTCCGTTTGTCAACCAACGGTGCCAGTTTTAGCTGCGATTTCATTAATGGCCAGTAATGGTGAAAAAACTCCTGTAACGATGACGATGATGGGTGGCCCCATCGATGCCAGAAAATCGCCTACTGCGGTTAATTCACTTGCTATGACGAAGTCTTTTGAGTGGTTTGAAAACAATGTCATCTATACCGTGCCTCCGAATCATCCTGGAGCTGGTAGGAAAGTTTATCCTGGTTTTTTACAACACGCTGGCTTTGTTGCCATGAATCCTGATCGTCATCTGCGCTCACACTGGGACTATTTCCAGGATTTACTGAAGGGCGACGCACCTGATGCCGACGCTCATCGTAAATTCTATGATGAATATAACGCTGTCCTCGATATGGACTCCGCCTATTACCTTGAAACTATCAAAACTGTTTTTCAAGAATTTGCGCTCCCTAAAGGCACATGGGTAGTAAATGGACAACTTGTCCGTCCACAAGATATTAAACATACTGCTCTTTTGGCTATTGAGGGTGAACTCGATGATATTTCTGGAAGTGGTCAAACCAGCGCCGCTATCGAATTATGTTCTGGTATTCCAAAAGCCAATAAAGAAGGCTTTGAAGTACAAGGTGCTGGACACTACGGTATATTTTCGGGTCGTCGTTGGCGTGATGTGGTTTATCCGAGAATTAGTGAATTTATTCGTAAACATCCAGGAGCTAGCTCTCAATCAACACCTAAAGCTAATCCAGTTAAAAAAGTGAGTTCTCCTACTCCAAGCAAAAAAACTGTTGTGTCTAAAGTAATCGCTAAGAAGCCAGCAGTTACAGCTCCAAAGAAATCAACACGCACTTCTATTAGGTCAAAGGCCTAAACTCTTCTGTAGAGTGAATACAAGCATTTTGAATCCTCTCTCATCTAGTTTGCTAAAACAACTAGATGAGACTCTTCCTCAAACACAATGTACCAAATGTGGCTACCCTGATTGTCATGCCTATGCCAAAGCAATGTCTCTTGATGAAGCTGAGCATAATCGCTGTCCCCCAGGCGGCCAAGAAGGTATCGTTCGACTAGCAAAGATATTAGGGAAGTCTGAAATCCCTCTTGATATCAGTCGCGGTCTAGAGCGTGTTCGCCCTTTAGCTGTCATCAACGAGATGGAATGTATTGGGTGTACGCTTTGTATCAAAGCTTGCCCTGTTGATGCTATTGTTGGCGCTCCTAAGCAACTTCACTTAGTGGTCAATGATCGATGTACTGGCTGCGATCTGTGTGTGCCACCGTGTCCTGTGGATTGTATTACGATGGTGCCAATCACTGAGACCAAAACCGGCTGGGATGCCTGGTCTGATCTTCAGGCCAAATCATCTAAACAATATTATGACTCTCGCAAGATTCGATTAGAGCGAGAAAAAAATGATTTATTAAAACGTCAAACAGCAAAAGCAAAATCCAAGCTCAAGTCTTTAAGTAAAGAGACCTCTTCCGAACAAACTGTTATCAATGAGGCTGCTCGTAAAAAAGCAATTATTGAAGCGGCAATTGCACGTGCTACAGAAAAATTAGATCAACGCAATATTAAATAAGTTGATTTAACTCTTCAAGGTAGGTATGCATATTAGGTTCTTCTCCTGACCTTGAGGATTCCCACAAAACTTTTCCTAAACACTCCATCATCTGATGATGCGCTGTGTGCTCATCATCAAATCTTGTCATTAATTGCTGATGAATCTTTCTAATACCTTTTGGTTGATCTATTTGTATTTGCTCTGATAAGCTCATATGCATGGACAAATGCAAAAAAGGATTTGTCTGACCATTTTCTACTGAGAAATCCTGCGCTTTTGCTTCTTCAGGCTCATTCAGAAGGGCATGATACTCGGGGTGCTCTACCATCCACCTTGCCGCGATCGATTCTAAGGGTGTCAACACACCAGCATCTTGATACTTATTCCAAGCCTGACAAAAAAACTCACGAACTTGATCTTTTGTTGGATTAAACATCTTCTAGGTTTTTATCTTTATATTGACATACTGGGGCTACTGGACAATTTGCGCACAAAGGCGTTCTTGCCTTACAAATATAACGTCCAAGCAAGATCAACCAATGATGGGCATTGATTAAATAGTGAGCAGGTACCCTTTTGAGTAATTTTTTTTCTACCTCAATAACATCTTTTCCAGGTGCCAAGCCGGTTCGATTAGACAGCCGAAAAATATGGGTATCTACTGCCATGGTGGGTTGCCCAAAGGCTGTATTAAGAACGACATTCGCGGTTTTACGACCAACGCCTGGCAGTGCTTCAAGTGACTCACGATCTTGGGGAACGATTCCACCATGTTCACTAACTAAAATTTGGCAAGCTTGGATTAAATGCTTAGCCTTAGAACGATACAGCCCAATCGTCTGAATATGTTGCATCAATTTTTTTTCACCAAGCTTTAAGATCGCCTCAGGTGTATTGGCGATGGGAAATAGTTTTCTAGTGGCTTTATTGACTGAGATATCTGTTGCTTGCGCTGATAAGAGTACTGCGGCTAATAATTCAAAGTCGGAAGTGTATTCAAGTTCTGTTTTAGGATGCGGATTAATTTTTTGTAACGTCGCAAAAAAGGCCTCGCGTTGCTCAGGATTCATCAGCTTAGGCATTGTATTTACTTTTGAAATCAAAACTACGAATTGCTTCATAGAGGTCCTGCGCTTGCTGGTGCCTCTCCTTCAATAGATCCGCGGGGATTTCACGTAACTTTTTTCCCCAAATCGATTCCGGAAAATAAGAATCATCTTCCCACCTAGGAATAATGTGCCAATGAAGATGTGGCACAAAATTACCAAAGCTAGCTAGATTAATTTTATGCGGGTTCAATACATCACGAATCAGTTGCTCTACTTGACAGACCACTTGCATTAATGCACTTCTATGCTGTGGAGATAAGTCAGTCATTTCACCAATGTGAAGGTTCCAAACTACGCGCACAAGACCAGGAAACTCAGGCTCATCGGGGGCAATAATTCGCAATACCGCATTAGAGGCTAAGATTTCACCTCCATCGTGGGTGCATAAATGACATGTAGGATTATTCATTCCATCAGTTTACCAAGAGACTATAGAAATGAATGATTTGTTTGGACTGAAATATTCTGATAATTAAAATTAAAAAACCCGAGGATTGTGTCCTCGGGTTGCTCTTCATTTGCAGATAAGCAAATATTGATAACTTTAGTGAAACTGCTCTTCTTCAGTTGATCCAGTGAGTGCTGTTACTGAGGATTTACCACCTTGGATAACTGTTGTGACGTCGTCGAAGTAACCTGTACCAACTTCTTGCTGATGAGATACAAAGGTATATCCACGTTCACGAGCAGCAAATTCTGGCTCTTGAACTTTTTCAACATAAGCTGACATGCCACGCTGAGCATAATCTTGGGCTAAGTCATACATGTTGTACCACATCGAATGGATACCCGCCAATGTAATAAATTGATATTTATAACCCATCGCACCTAGTTCACGTTGGAATTTTGCAATCGTTGCATCATCTAAATTCTTTCTCCAGTTAAATGACGGTGAGCAGTTATACGCCAATAATTTTCCAGGATACTTCGAGCGAATAGCCTCGGCAAATTTTTGTGCAAATGCCAAATCAGGCGTCCCAGTTTCACACCAAACCATATCAGCATAGGCAGCGTAAGCCACACCTCTTGAGATCGCTTGATCTAAGCCTTTACGTGTTTTGTAAAATCCTTCAGCAGTTCTTTCACCAGTAACAAATGGTATGTCATTAGCATCATAATCGGAGGTCAATAAATCAGCGGCCTCAGCATCCGTTCTGGCTAAAATTAATGTAGGAACGCCTAATACATCTGCTGCAAGACGCGCTGAATTTAATTTTTGAACTGCCTCTTGTGTTGGGACTAAAACCTTACCACCCATGTGGCCACATTTTTTAACAGATGCTAATTGATCTTCAAAGTGTACGCCTGCTGCCCCGGCTTCAATCATCGACTTCATCAGTTCAAAACCATTTAAAACTCCACCAAAGCCTGCTTCAGCATCGGCAACAATCGGTGCGAAATAATCAATATAACCAGCATCGCCAGGGTTTAAACCTTTTGACCACTGGATCTCATCAGCGCGTTTAAAGGTATTGTTAATACGTTCAACAACCTTAGGAACTGAGTCAACTGGATAGAGTGATTGATCTGGATACATTTCAGCACCACTATTAGCATCAGCAGCTACTTGCCATCCTGACAAATAAATAGCTTTGATACCAGCTTTTACTTGTTGCATTGCTTGACCACCAGTCAAAGCACCCAAACAATTGATATAGGCCTCGTTATTCACCATATTCCAGAGCTTTTGGGCACCATGTTTAGCTAGTGTGTGCTCAATGTGCAAAGAGCCTCTTAAACGGACAACATCATCCGCAGTGTAATTACGTTTGATACCTTGCCAACGTGGATTGGTATCCCAGTCTTTCTGAATTTCTGCTGCAGCTTCTTGACGTGTTTTCATTTATTTCTCCAAAATATATTACAAAGGTTTCATTCAAAATCAGGAATTTGATATAAGTCTTATATAAGACTTTATGAATTTTTGCTCTGCAACACAATATGGAAAACAACTTATTTTAATATTATTTAACTTAAACAAATCAATTACTTATAAAAATAATTTCACATTAAGAAATGAAAAATCATCATTTAAGATTTTTTAATGAGTCTGATCTCTAGGTATTTTTACTAATGAAAATAGCATTTCACAATGTGGAATATTGTGAGCTAGGCCTGAATTAAAGCAGCCTTATTTTTGTTGTATTGATTCAGTAGATGCGCAACCAATACAGCTATTAATTGAAGGGCGGCGATCGAGTAGAAAATAATTTCTGGGCTTTTCCAGTCCATAAATAATCCAAATAAAAGTGGCCCAGAAGCAGCCCCAAAGTCAATTCCAGAGTACACCAAACCAAATACACGCCCCGAAGCCCCCTTAGGGGTTCCAGCGCGAACCATTAAATCTCGAGCAGGTCCAGCCATGCCGCCTCCAAAACCCATTAATGCAAACAAAATAGGCACTGTCCAGCCTGGAAAAATGCCTAGCCCAGTAATAATGGCTACAACACCAGACAAAAAGAAAGCCGTCGTAATGACATGATCTGGATTGGCAATCTTTGTCGCAACAAAACCTCCTGCAATCAACCCCACTGCACTCGATATCATGAAAAGGGTATAGGAAGATGCTGTCAAACTAATAGGTATTTGGTATATATCAATGAGTGCGCTGGAGGAAAAACTTTGGATACCAGCAAATCCAAATGCCGTTAAGTAAAAAAATAACCAACTCATCCACATGCTGGGTAATTTAAAAATCTCTAGCGTCGGAATTGGGATGACGGGCTCTTCAGGATTTTCAATGATGGCATGTTCCGCTAATTGATCGCGTCGATACATCATAATAATTAGTACTATTCCGGCGAGGATGGACGCCCCAAATAGAGCAACTCGCCAACTATCAAATAAAGCCGTCAAACTTAATAAGAATAAAGGTGCAGCCGCCCAGCCTAAATAACCAGTTACACCATGTATAGAATAGGCATGCGCTAAATTTTGTGGCTTAACTAGGTTGTTTATCATGGTGTAATCAACTGGATGAAACACACCATTGCCCAGGCCAGCAACTGCGACGCCAATGATTAACATTGTATAGCTTTGGGAGAACCCAAGTATGAGCGCACTAATACACAACAAAAAAATCCCAAGAAATAAAATAGGACGCGCACCATATCGATCAACAAAAACACCGCTTGTAGTTTGAATCACTGAAGAGACCATATAAAAGACGGTCATCAATAAACCAAGCTCAGCATAGCTAAGACCAAACTCAACTTTGATCCATGGGAATAATGGCGCAATAATTAAATGGAAAAAATGCGAGATGCTATGTGCTAGCCCGATCAGGCTAATAAGCTCCACATCTTTTTTATTGGTAATCATCCCACTATTTTACAATCAGTGCACCTTTCTTGTGAAAACAAACTCATTATTTTCAACATCAATCGGTATCAAATCTTTTGGCCCAAATTTACCCTCTAAGATCAATTTAGATATCGGATTTTCAATCGATTGCTGAATAGCCCTCTTTAGTGGTCTAGCCCCAAAGACAGGATCAAATCCAGCATCTGCAATTTTGGCGAGCGCTGCATCACTTACATCTAATTGCATCTCCATTTTTGCCAAACGCTCTGTCAATCGCTTGAGTTGAATCTTCGCAATTGAGCTAATTTGATTTTTACTCAATGCATGAAAAACAACAACCTCGTCAATGCGATTTAAAAATTCTGGGCGGAAATGCTCTTTCACTTCTTCCCATACCGCGTCATGAATTTCGTCTTGTGCTTGTCCAACCATCGCTTGAATAATATGCGAGCCTAAATTACTTGTCATCACAATCACTGTATTTTTAAAATCCACAGTGCGTCCTTGGCCATCGGTCATACGACCATCATCAAGTACTTGAAGCAATACATTGAAAACATCTGGGTGAGCTTTCTCAATTTCATCAAGCAAAATCACACTGTATGGCTTACGCCTGACTAATTCGGTTAAATAGCCACCCTCCTCGTAACCAACATATCCTGGAGGCGCACCAATGAGCCTGGAAACACTATGCTTTTCCATGAACTCACTCATGTCAATCCGTATCATGTGCTCATCACTATCAAATAAAAATGAGGCTAGGGCTTTACATAATTCGGTTTTACCTACGCCTGTTGGCCCTAGAAATAAGAAGGAACCATAAGGTTTTCCTTCATCTGACAATCCTGCACGCGAACGCCGAATTGCATTCGCCACTGCAGCTATAGCGTCATTTTGACCAATGACGCGTTCATGCAGTTTCTCTTCCATGCTAAGCAATTTATCTCGCTCACCTTGCATCATTTTTGAAACAGGTATGCCTGTCGCCCTGGAAACTACTTCAGCAATTTCTTCAGCCCCAACTTGAGTTCGTAAGAGTTTGTTCTTTTTACTGCCTGGAGCTTGTTCGGCTGTGGCAGCACTTTTTAATTTACCTTCTAATTCTGGTAATTTTCCATACTGTAGCTCAGCAACCTTATCCAACTTACCTTCACGCTGCAAGCGAATAATCTCTGCACGAACACGGTCAATCTCTTCTTTAATATGAGCGGTTCCTTGAGCAGCACCTTTTTCAGATTTCCATATCTCTTCTAAATCAGCTAATTCTTTTCCAAGTCGACTAATTTCTTCCTCAATTAAATCAAATCGCTTGATCGAAGCTTCATCTTTTTCTTTTTTGACGGCTTCGCGCTCAATCTTTAATTGAATAATACGTCGCTCAAGTTTATCCATCACCTCTGGCTTGGAATCAATTTCCATTTTGATTCTTGAGGCTGCTTCATCGATTAAATCAATCGCTTTATCAGGCAGGAAACGATCTGTAATATACCGCTGAGATAGCTCCGCGGCAGCCACGATTGCTGGGTCAGTGATTTCTACTCCATGGTGTAATTCATAACGTTCTTGTAATCCGCGTAATATCGCTATAGTCGCCTCGACACTTGGCTCGTCTACTAATACCTTTTGAAAACGACGCTCAAGAGCCGCATCTTTTTCAATATATTTCCTGTATTCATCAAGGGTTGTAGCGCCAATACAATGCAACTCTCCCCTAGCCAAAGCTGGCTTTAACATATTGCCAGCATCCATTGACCCTTCTGTTTTTCCAGCACCAACCATCGTATGAATTTCATCAATAAATACAATCGTCTGTCCTTCGTCTTTTGCAATGTCGGATAATACCGCTTTTAAACGCTCTTCAAATTCACCTCTAAATTTAGCGCCTGCTAACAAGAGCGCCATATCTAATACAAGCACCCGTTTGTTTTTGAGTGATTCAGGAACTTCCCCATTCACGATACGTTGCGCTAGACCCTCTACAATCGCTGTTTTACCAACCCCCGGCTCTCCTATCAAAACTGGATTATTCTTCGTTCTCCGCATAAGTATCTGAATCGCACGACGAATCTCATCGTCTCGTCCGATAACGGGGTCTAATTTACCTAATCGTGCGCGCTCTGTTAAATCGACAGTGTATTTCTTTAATGCTTCGCGTTGGTTTTCAGCATCATTACTATCCACAGTCTGACCTCCACGAACTGCATTAATCGTTGTTTCTAAACTTTTTCGTGATAAACCAGCAGCTTTTGCCGCCTTACCTAACTCGCCCTTATCATCTGCTAATACGAGAAGAAATAATTCAATCGCAACAAATTGATCCCCACGCTTATTTGCTTCTTTTTCAGTCAGATTGAGCCATGCCCCAAGACTACGTCCAACCTGGACATCGCCTGATCCTTCAATTTGTGGTATTTTTTTAGCAATCAGATCTAGACTATTTTCAAGTCCAACAACATTCACTCCTGACCGCGTTAATAAGTTTCTAGCAGCTCCATCTTTATCACGTAGTAATGCGAGTAAAACGTGCTCAGGCTCTATAAACTGATTATCAGCATTGACGGCCAAACTTTGACCTTCTGCCAAAGCCTCTTGAAATTTAGTCGTTAATTTTTCAATTCTCATTAGATTCCCCATTCAAAAAGAATTTTTCTTATTCTTTATATTGGTCCAAACTCCCAAATTTCAAGAGCCCATCTAAAATAGATTCATGAAAAAAGAATCAATTTTAATTAAATCTTGGTGTGTTTATTTACTGGAATGTAGGGACGGTAGTTTATATACTGGAATTACCAATGATTTAGAGAACAGATTAGCTAGCCACAACGCTGGCTTAGGCGCTAAATATACTAGGGGGCGCACACCTGTGAAGTTACTTGAATTCAAGTACGTAGAAAACCAATCTGAAGCCCTAAAGCTGGAATATCAAATCAAACAATTACCACGACTAAAAAAAAGACTGCTTTTTAAATCTTAGTGACAATTACTTTGACCAGGCTTGTAACTCATATCTCAAAAAATCTTCTCTGCCGTCAACTCTTCTTGAACCAGCCATATAAAAATATTTTCCATCTGTCTCACGAACAACCCAACGACCGATTTCTGGGGAATACCAATATCTGTCGGTGCGAGTTGAGTCTATCCGAGTTGAATCATTGTGCTGAAACCTAATCACTTTATCAATTTTCATTGCAATATAAGTCCCACTTGAAATTGTGATGCTTTCCCATCCATGCTGGCGAATAGTGACGCCAATTGGTAAACGATAGGATGAATTACCTACTTGATAGGATGTCTGAATCGTTGCCGAGATATTCGTTTGATTCAGGTCAAGATATAGAGGAATAGCCGACTGATAGGTTTGATTATTATCCCAGTCTGAGTCTGTCAATAATTTGCCAAATGGAGACTGTATTTCATTACCTAAGTTTTGACTTTTTTGACCTTTGCGGGAAATGATAATCTGCCCATTCTCAATAGAGCTAATCTGTTCGTCAATTAATTCAACTGGGTCAGAGTTAAATTGATTTATTTTTAAATATTTCCAAGACTGACCAACTTTAGCCTCACGAACATTTAAAGGATTTGGTGAAATCGCCGGTGCAGTCTTTAATGATGGTAATGATTGAATACTGCATCCAATAAGGGGCAGACTTAAAGACAAACTTGCCGACTGTATTAAAAAACCTCTTCTTGATTCTTTCATTACTCTATCCATTTCTTTAAACGCTCTTCATCACTAGTTCTTGCATCAACCCATCTTGATCCATCTGGAGTATGTTCTTTTTTCCAAAATGGCGCCGAGGTTTTCAGATAGTCCATCATAAATTCACAAGCAGCATAAGCATCACCTCTATGAGTGCTGGCAACAGCAACCAATACGATTTGATCAGTGGGCTGCAGTTTACCAACACGGTGAATGATCGTGAAGTTTAAAATATCATAGCGTTTTTTCGCTTGCTCCACAATCTCTTGAAGCGCTTTTTCTGTCATACCAGGATAGTGTTCGAGTTCCATCGATTGAACTTCATCACCTTGATGCGTGTCGCGAACTGTTCCTACAAAGATATTAATGCCTCCAATACCTGGTAAATCTTTTCTTAGTAACTGTAATTCTGTGGATACATCAAAATCTTCTTGCTGAATCGAGATTTTCATTTATCCCCCTGTTACAGGTGGAAAAAAAGCAATTTCAGCGCCATCGCGAATAGCTGTATCCATACTCACCATTTCTAGATCTTGTGCCGCTCGAATGTTTTTATGTGCGCCAAATACTTCTGTCGATATGGCATCTTGTTTTGACAAGAAGCCTTTCAGGTCACCGATGGTTTTGATCGAATCCGGGATTTCTAATTCGATTTGATCTTTTTTTAAAGCCTCTTTGAGAGAAGCAAAAAAACGTATAGAGACCTTCATTGATCTTTAGCCTAATAGTTGTGTGAAAGGTATATATCGCACAGTATCACCTTTTTTGATAGCTTGCCCTGCGGGGATATCTGCTAAACCATCCCCCCACGCTGCACTAGTTAATACCCCAGAACTTTGATTTGGGAAAAGATCTAATCTGCCCTCTTGATTAATCTTGACGCGTAAGAATTCATTGCGCTTATCAGGCTTAACCCAATCAAAATCTGCTTTTAATTGGTAGTGGGGGTCAATGCGTGCTTGCCTCCCCTGCAGCGCGCCGATGAATGGTTTTACAAACAATAAAAAGGTAACAAAACTCGACACTGGATTTCCAGGCAAACCCATAAACCAGGTTGGATGAGATCCACTGCCCTGAATTGACCCAAATGCTAAAGGCTTACCAGGTTTGATAGCGATTTGCCACATATCCAATTGTCCCTCAGCCTCAACCGCAGGTTTAATATGATCTTCTTCACCTACCGATACTCCACCTGAGGTAACGATTAAATCATGCTCTATGGCTGCCTCGCGCAAAGTTGCTCTAGTCGCTGCTAAGGTGTCAGGCACAATTCCAAAATCGGTATAGTCACAACCAAGTGCCCTCACACAAGCGATTAAGGTATCGCGATTGGAGTTGTATATTCCGCCTGGCTTGAGGGGATGTCCTGGAAGAGTTAATTCATCACCCGTAAAAAATAAAGCAACTCGTATACGCTTTTTCACTTCAAGGTGTGTCACACCTGCAGATGCTGCAACACCTAACTCTTGAGGTCGAAGAAAGGTTCCTTCTTTGAGGATAACAGTTTGTTCACGAATATCTTCGCCTTTTTCTCGCACCCACTCGCCTACTTTGGGGACATGATTAATCTTGATTTGATAATTAACACCCTTCGCATCTGGAGAACCTAAAACTTCACAATCTTCTTGCATCACGACTGCATTGGCACCCTCTGGAATCGAAGCCCCAGTAAAAATTCTTGCGGCTGTTTTTGGCTCTAAAGCATGCCCAATGTAACCAGCAGGGATTCGTTGTGAAACCACCAAAATAGTTCCTACTTCAGGAACATCTTGCGAGCGCATGACGTAACCATCCATTTGCGTGTTATCTAAAGGGGGGACATTAACTGTGCTGTTGAGGTCTTGCCCGAGTACTCGCCCTAGAGCATCTTGAAGAGAAACTGTTTCGGTAGTCTTGATTGCCTTGGCTTGCGAGAGTAATATTTCAAGTGCCTGAGTAGCAGTCTTCATGCTCATTTGGCATTCCCTACAATAAAGTTTTTAATCGCTTGTACATCTGGATTCATTGCAAAAACCCGCTGAGGAAGTTTCTCAATATTGATAAATGCCTTTGGACGATCGGGTTTGAAACCTAAAGCAAGCTCAATTGTTTCTGAAAATTTAACAGGTAAAGCTGTTTCTAAAACGAGCATCTTGATGCCAGGCTCTAAGTTTTGGCGTGCGACCTGCATACCATCTGCCGTATGGGTATCAACCACCACGCCATATTTTCGAGATACTTGCTTAATCGTCTCTAGTCGATTCTCATGGGTACTTTTTCCGGAAACAAAACCGTAGTCTTGAATTTTTTGACGCGCAGGATGATTTGAATAATCAAACCCTCCTTCAGTCTCTACTTTCGCAAAAAGATCCTTTACCAATTGTCCATCACGTCCTAACCAATCGAATACAAATCGCTCAAAGTTACTTGCCTTTGAAATGTCCATGGAAGGACTTGATGTGTGAAATGTCTCAGCTGCTTTTCTGGCACGATAATGACCTGTTTTAAAAAACTCATCAAGAACATCATTTTCATTGGTGGCAACAACTAATTTTTGGATAGGTAAACCCATCATGCGCGCAATATGCCCTGCGCATACGTTGCCAAAGTTTCCGGATGGAACACAAAAAGAAACTTTTTCTTCGCTCGTCTTCGTTGCTCTTAAATAACCCGCAAAATAATACACAACCTGAGCCACAACTCTTGCCCAATTGATTGAATTGACGGTACCGATTTTATGGGTCGACTTAAATTCCAAATCGTTACTTACCGCTTTAACCATATCTTGAGCGTCATCAAATACTCCTTTGATAGCAATATTAAAGATATTAGGATCTTGCAATGAGTACATTTGCGCACATTGAAATGCACTCATTTTCCCTTCAGGTGACAGCATAAATACACGTATCCCTTTTTTGCCACGCATGGCGTATTCGGCAGCACTGCCTGTATCTCCTGATGTCGCCCCCAGAATATTAAGCTCTCGGTTTTGCTTTGCTAGAGCATACTCAAAAAGATTGCCAAGCAATTGCATCGCCATATCTTTAAATGCTAAGGTGGGGCCGTTGGATAAACTCAGTAGGCCAATGGAAGTGCCGCCCTCCTCCCCCAACCAGTGTATCGGCGTAATATCGCTTGCAGCGTCGTCTTGACGTCCATTGCAATAGACTTTAGATGTATAGGTTTTATGAGTCAACTCCCTCAGATCCTGGGCAGGGATATCGTCTGAGAACAGTTGTAATATTTCAAAGGCCAAATCTGCATAGCTGAGCCCTCGCCATGAATCTAATGTTGACTTTGAAATCTGTGGGTATGCCACTGGCATATACAGTCCACCATCTGGAGCTAAGCCGGCTAATAAGATTTCTAAAAAAGAGAGTTGTGCTGTGTCGCCACGCGTCGATACATATTTCATGAGAATCCTAGCTTAACTCTTCTAACCGAATCTTAGTAACAGCCCCTTTGACTGTCTCTAACTTTTCGATGGCATGGATAGCTGTGAGCATATGCTTTTCTTGCGTTTGATGCGTCAGTATGACTAGATCTGTTTGACTCTCACCTTGCGCAGCTTCTTTTTGCAAAAGCGCATCAATCGAAATATTATTATCTGCCAGTAATTTCGTAATATTAGCTAGTACACCAGTCTCGTCTGAGACTTTTAATCGGAGGTAATAACTCGTAGTAATCTCACCAATCGGCATGACCACAGTAGGCATTACCTTATCTTCTTGGAAAGCGAGGTAAGGCACGCGTTTACTTGGGGTGACAGATTCATATCGAATCACATCGACTAAGTCGGCAATCACCGCAGACGCAGTAGGCTCTGATCCAGCACCTTTGCCATAGTAAAGGGTAGTGCCAACCGCGTCACCAAATACTTGGACAGCATTCATGGCACCTTCAACACTGGCAATGAGTCGCTTTGAGGGTATTAAAGTAGGATGAACACGCAACTCAATCCCATGACTTGTTTTTTTAGTAATACCTAGTAATTTAATTCGGTAACCCAGTTGCTCTGCGTATTTGATATCAATAGGCTCTAGTTTTGTAATCCCTTCAATATGGGCTTTATCAAACTGTACTGGAACACCAAAAGCAATCGCACTCATAATCGAAGCTTTATGAGCCGCGTCAATGCCTTCAATATCAAATGTTGGATCCGCTTCAGCGTATCCTAAAGCTTGGGCTTGTTTGAGTACTTCGTCAAAGGAGGATCCTTTGTCTCTCATTTCTGAAAGAATGAAGTTGGTAGTGCCATTAATAATGCCTGCAATCCATTCAATCCGATTGGCAGTAAGCCCTTCT
The DNA here is from genome assembly GCA_947450225.1 of Burkholderiaceae bacterium. GTDB lineage: Bacteria > Pseudomonadota > Gammaproteobacteria > Burkholderiales > Burkholderiaceae > Polynucleobacter. The sequence goes on from CANFUO010000002.1 coordinate 65,020, forward strand.
CTCAAGGCTTTGATAATAGGAATTCCACCCGCCACAGCTGCTTCAAATGCAACAATGACGCCTTTTTCTTTTGCTGCTGCAAAAATCTCATTGCCATGAACGGCAATTAAGGCTTTATTAGCGGTTACCACATGCTTGCCATTGGCAATCGCGGCCATCACTAATTCTTTTGCAATTCCATACCCACCAATTAATTCAATAACAACATCAATGTCAGGGTGATTAATCACGGTGTATGCATCGGTTACGATTTGAGCTCGCCCCTGGACGATCTCCTCGGCACGGGCCACATTAATATCTGCCACCATCTTGATTTGAATATCACGACCAGCGCGGCGCTCTATTTCACTATGGTTACGCTGCAGAACGTTAAATACTCCGCCACCAACAGTTCCTGCGCCAAGAAGACCAACTTGTAAAGGTTTCATTGCAATAAGCCTATTAAGATTCAACAACTATGATAAAAATTATTTATTTGCTATTTTAAGGGAGTTCGTTGACGCCCGTTGACGGTAGCGCTCCAAGAATTTAGCCAGTCGAGAAATCGCTTCGCGAAGAACATCTTCGTTCGGCAAAAATACTAAACGAAAGTGATCGGGATAGGGCCAATTAAATCCAGATCCTTGTACTAAAAGAACCTTTTCTTCTTTGAGTAACTCTGCAATGAAATCTTGATCGTTCTCAATCGGATACATATCAGGATCTAGCTTTGGAAATAAATAAAGTGCTGCATCTGGCTTCACGCAGGTCACTCCCGGGATTTGCGTAATCAAGTCATACGCTAAGTCACGCTGCCTTCGTAAACGACCACCTTTACCCACTAACTCATTAATGCTTTGATAGCCTCCAAGCGCTGTTTGGATGGCCCACTGCCCTGGAACATTGGAGCACAGTCGCATCGATGAGAGCATATTTAAACCCTCAATATAATCATGCGCAAACTCTTTATTCCCAGAAAGAACCATCCAACCTGCGCGATACCCGCAAGAACGATAGTTCTTTGATAAACCATTAAACGTAATCATCAAAACGTCTTCTGATAGAGATGCTATCGAGGTGTGCGTTTTACCTTCATAGAGGGTCTTATCATAAATTTCATCGGCAAAAATGATCAGGTCAAATTCTTTTGCTAAATCAACAATATCTTGTAGGGTTTGATCGCTATAAATTGCCCCTGTCGGATTATTGGGGTTGATGACGACAATACCTTTGGTCTTTGAGCTTATCTTGGAGCGCATATCTTTTACATCAGGCGCCCAATTTTTTCCTTCATCACATAAATAATGAATAGGTGTACCACCAGACAAGCTAACTGCTGCAGTCCACAACGGATAATCGGGAGCTGGCACTAGAATTTCATCGCCATTATTTAATAGTGCATTCATGGCAAGCACAATCAGTTCAGATACGCCATTACCAGTATAAATATCATCCAAACCTACCCCACGAATATTTTTTTCTTGCGAGTAATGCATGATGGCTTTACGTGCAGTAAATATGCCTTTTGAATCTGAATAAGCCGCTGAATTAACTAAATTTCGAATCATGTCCTGCTGAATCTCTTCAGGTGGATCAAAGCCAAAAACACCCACATTACCGATGTTGAGCTTAATAATCTTTTGACCCTCTTCCTCCATCTTTGAGGCTAGCTCAAGAACGGGTCCACGGATGTCGTAACAGACATTGTTTAATTTGTCAGATTTTAAGAATTTTTTCACAATAGATATTCAGTTTAAAGTTCCGGTACGTCATCAACGCTAGCTATAATGTCTATATTATGACAGAGCAAGCGCCGTGAAACTACAACCTGATCCAAAACAATCTCTTAATACGGTAACGCGCTACGATGCTCACTTCATTGAGATTAATGAGGTCTGCTTCAAAAACTCGGTATTGGTCATGCCACAAGGGGATGTTCAAGCCTGGGGACCCAATCGTTTTGAGGATCTAGATCAAGCTGCTTTTAGACTTATTCTGGAGAAAACCCCTGCTTTGGTCATTTTTGGGAGCGGTCATCGCCTTCGCTTTCCTCCTCCTTCAGTTTTTCAAGATTTAATTGCTGCTCGCATCGGCTTTGAAACCATGGATACACAAGCAGCTTGTCGAACCTACAATATTTTGATGAGTGAGGGTCGTTTAGTGCTCGGTGCATTTTTAATTGAGCAAACATAAATATGCCCAACTTCAAATCAGATGCCTCTTTTTTTTCTAATAAAAATTTAGGCTGGAGCCATGTGGCTTGGATGTTGCTAATTGCACTCGTGTGGCTGGGTTTTTTAGATGCGCGTCATTTAATCCCCTCCGATGAGGGTCGTTACGCTGAAATCGCCCGCGAAATGCTTGTCAGTGGCGATTGGATTGTGCCGCGTTACAACGACTATCTGTATTTTGAAAAGCCACCTCTTCAAATGTGGGCGACTGCCATAGTTTTTCATCTATTTGGACTCGGGGAGTGGCAAGCCAGAGCTTGGACTGGCATTGCTTCTTTACTGAATCTGTTTTTAATCGGTTACACCAGTTATCGCCTGTGGGGTATCCGGGCGGGAACGATTGCCGCTCTTGTCTTAGCTTCTTCCCCTTTATGGGTCATTGGGGGTCACTTTAATTCTTTAGATATGGGTGTTGCTTTTTTTATGTCAGGTGCTCTGTGTTCACTGATATTAGCCCTGCATGCCCCGGTTTCTTCCTCTACTGAAAAAAAATGGATGATGGCTTGCTGGGCAATGATGGCCTTATCCGTTCTATCCAAGGGTTTAATTGGGGTTGTTTTACCTGGCTTGGTTTTGCTTGTCTACTCCATCTCTGGAAAAGATTGGCTTTCTTGGAAGCGACTCCATTGGTTCAAGGGCTTAGTATTATTTTTACTCATTACATTGCCCTGGTTTGTCTTGATTATTCAAAAACACCCTAGTTTTTTTGATTTTTTCTTCATCCATGAACATTTTGCAAGATTTTCAAGTGATGAGCATCAACGAAGCGCCGCATGGTATTTCTTCTTACCACTATTAACTGCTGGTTTTATCCCGTGGTTATTGCACCTTCCTCAAGCTGTCATCTTAAGTTTTGAGGATCGTTCGAACTCCTCAAGCTCTTTTAAACCTTTATGGCTGTGTTTAACTTGGGTTATCGTCATTACTGTATTTTTTAGCCTTTCGCACTCCAAATTACCCGGTTACATCTTCCCGGTAATCCCAGCCCTTGCCCTTTTGGCTGGTAAATCCATATTACATCTCTTCGAAAATAAAAATCGATTAAGTTCACTTGGCTCAAATATATGGCAAATTCAACTCATTATTTTTGGTCTACTATTTCTTATAGGCTTCTTCTTTTTACCGCAAATCGCTAGAACCGGTGAGTCTTATGAAGCAAGTTCCTATGCTGCTTATGCAAAAATTATCGGCGCATCCCTGTTAATTGGTCTATTGGGGTGTTTTTGTGCCTGGTGGTTACGTCAAGATGCGATTAAAAGCTTTTTAATTTTTTCAAGCACCATGATTCTTGTTGCTCTGACTGCCGGAACAGGGCATGAATCGGTTGGAAGACTTCTATCGGGGTACGATTTAGCCATGCAAGCAAAACCTATCATTCGTCAAAACGACCCTCTATATGGTATTAAAATGCTAGATCATACAATTCCATTTTATTTAGAGCATCCGCTGATCATGGTGGAATTTAAAGATGAACTGGCCTTTGGCATTGGTGAAGAACCAGAGCGATGGATTCCGACAGAGGCAGAGTGGATGAAGCTCTGGCTTGCTCATCCAGAAACACCTGCCTATGCCCTGATGAGTAAGATTACTTATGAGCAGCTTCTTAAACAACACTTGCCTATGGAAGTCATTGCACAAGATCCTTTACGAATCATTGTAGGTAAACCGGTAAAAAATAATTGATGAACTTAACGACTTTTTCTTACTTATTCGCTGGCATTTTGCTCAATGCCGGTGCACAACTGCTGCTTAAAGCCGGCACCCTGCGCTTAGGTGAGGTTTCTCTTGCCCCTAGCACTCTAATCCCAACACTTGGAGAACTCGCTACCAACCTACCAATTATTGCGGGTTTATGTTTGTATGCATTTTCAGTGATTACTTGGATCGCAGGCCTCTCAAGAGTAGATGTTTCTATCGCTTACCCTCTTCTTTCTCTTGGTTATGTTGTCAATGCTATTGCTGCTTATTATTTATTTGATGAAGCACTAAGTCCCCAAAGATTGGTAGCTATTGGTATTATTCTTCTGGGTGTATTTATCTTAGCTCGTTCTTAAAGAGATCCTCATATGAATCATTCGAACGCACCATTTTTACCTTTTACCAAACCCACCATCGATGAAGAAACGATTTCAGCGGTCGGGGATGTTTTGCGCTCAGGCTGGATTACAACAGGGCCTAAATGTCTCGAGTTCGAAAAAATACTATCCACCTATTTTGGAGGAAGGCCAGTTCGCTGTTTTGCTAACGGTACAGCGACCATGGAAGTCGCTCTCAAAATTGCCGGTATTGGGCCAGGTGATGAAGTTATTACAACGCCTATTTCATGGGTTTCTACATCCAATGTTATTTTGGCAGTCGGTGCTAGGCCAGTTTTTGTGGATGTTGATCCTCTAACTAGAAATATCAATCTCGATCTGATTGAGGATGCTATTACACCATCGACAAAAGCAATTTTGCCAGTGTATTTGTCAGGCCTTCCTGTGGATATCGTGCGTCTTTATGATATTGCTCATCGACATGGCCTTCGCGTCATTGAAGATGCTGCTCAAGCCATAGGGTCATCTTGGCTTGGGGAATCTATTGGAAACGCGACCAAGCTTCCTTCGGATTTAGTGAGTTTTAGTTTTCAAGCGAATAAAAATGTTACGACAATCGAAGGTGGTTGTCTGGTCATGAATGACGAGACTGAAGCGCTATTAGCTCAGAAACTTCGTATTCAGGGCGTTACCAAAAGTGGCCTAGATGGTATGGAGGTCGACGTTCTTGGTGGTAAATTTAATTTAACTGATATCAATGCAGTGATTGGTATTGCACAAATGAAACATTTGCCTGAGTTTCTTGTTAAACGTCGCGCCCTTGCAGAACACTATTTTGCTTGCCTACGTCAAACACAATTGATAACCAAAGGCTTAGAATTACCTGTAGAAGACTTCGAGCACTCCAATTGGCACATGTTTCAGGTGGTTTTACCCATTGAAAAATTACATGCTTTAGGTATGAACCGCGCTGATATTATGCAAAAGCTCAAGGATATGAATGTCGGTACTGGAGTTCATTATCCGCTCATTAATGAGTTCAAACTCTATCGAGATCTTGGTTATAACTCGAGTAATACTCCAATCGCCAAACGAATCAGCTCTGCTATCCTAACATTACCCCTCTTCCCATTAATGAGTCTGGCAGATGTGGAGCGCGTCGTGTCCGCCCTTGAGCTTGCTCTTCATGAAATTTGATTTTTTTGGATTTTCTTGAAATAGTCATAAAATCTAGACATGCAGCCAAAAACTGATTTACTCCTTCGAATAACTCCGACTATACCTAGTCATCCTTTGGTATCTATTGTGATACCGGTTTATAACGAGGAGGATGGTCTTGATGAGCTCTTTACCCGCCTTTATTTAGCGCTAGATCAAATGGCGAAAGATCTACAGGTTCGCTATGAGGTTGTGTTTGTGAACGATGGCAGCAGGGATCAATCTGCCGCTAAATTGGCCACTCAATTTGAAAAGCGCCCAGATTCAACCCGTGTCGTCCTTTTTAATGGCAACTTTGGTCAACACATGGCCATTATGGCTGGGTTTAGCTATGCCAAAGGCGATTTTGTAGTCACACTCGATGCTGATTTACAAAATCCACCGGAAGAAATTAGCCACATTGTTAAATACATGCTCAGTGGTCATGATTATGTAGGTACGATTCGTGTTGCTAGAAAAGATTCTCGTTTTCGTCGCTATGCTTCAAAAGCGATGAACCAATTACGCGATCGTATTACAAAAATCACAATGACTGATCAGGGCTGTATGATGCGTGGCTATAGTCGCCGCATCGTGAACCTGATGAAAAAAAGTAAGGAACTCAATACATTTATTCCCGCTCTGGGTTTTACCTACGCAAGCAACCCTATCGAAATTAACATCAATCACGAAGAGCGCTTTGCTGGCGAATCCAAATATTCTTTCTATCAATTAATTCGTCTTAACTTTGATTTGGTCACCGGCTTCTCGGTTTTACCGCTTCAAGCCTTCTCATTAATCGGCTTTTTCTTAGCGCTTGGGTCTGCGACTCTATTTACATACTTAATCGTCCGCAGATTTTTAATCGGCGCCGAGGTTGAGGGAGTTTTTACGCTCTTTGCCTTAAATTTTTTCCTCTTAGGTGTTTTACTGTTTGGCTTAGGACTACTTGGCGAATATGTTGGTCGTATCTATCAACAAGTCAGAAAACGTCCCCGTTATGTCGTCATGGGCGTATTGGAGCAGGATGAATCGCAATAAGGCAGTTGTCTTTGCATATCACACGGTCGGTGTGGAATGCCTCACGACACTCCTGAGCCATGGCTTTGATGTTCCTTTAGTCCTCACTCACGAAGATTCCCCATCAGAAAATATTTGGTTTAAATCCGTGCGCGACTTATGCTGCGAGCGGCAGATTCCGTTTATTACACCATCAGACCTGAGTGATCCCGAAGTCATTCGCAGAATTGAAGAGATCGCGCCAGATTATCTGTTTTCTTTTTACTATCGATTCATGATCCCGAGCAATATTCTTCAGTTGGCAAGTGTTTGTGCTCTTAATATGCATGGCTCTTTACTGCCTAAATATCGCGGCCGTGTCCCTATTAATTGGGCTGTTCTTCATGGCGAAACTAAAACTGGTGCAACCCTTCATGTTATGGAGGATAAACCTGATGCTGGCGATATTGTGAACCAAAAATCCGTGCCCATTTTGCCGGATGAAACTGCCTATGATGTATTTAATAAAGTTGCCGAAATTGCAAAAATTGCTTTAGAGGAAGTGATTCCTGATTTACTTCAGGGTGAATTTCCAAGACGTCCCAATCGATTGCAAGAAGGTAGTTATTTTGGCGGTCGTCAACCAGACGATGGTCGCATCAATTGGGACCAAAGTGCTCAAGACGTCTATAACTTGGTGCGTGCGGTGGCCCCTCCCTATCCTGGTGCATTTACTGAAATAGCGAATGTTCGCTATATTGTTACAAAAGCAATGTTGGCAAGCCCTCCTTTTCGTCAAACCACGCCTTTATTAGGTTTGCAGGTAATTGATAATCGTATTTATGGCTTTTGCGGGGATGGCCGCGCCATTTTAATTATTCAGTTAATTGGCGACGATAAGGAAGTCATCCCTTCAGATCTTCAACAAATTCTTTTAAACGCAACAAAAGAATAAAATAGTATCAACTTAATAACGGAATTCATTCATGAGCAAAAAGATCTTAATCTTAGGTGTCAATGGCTTTATCGGTCACCATCTGTCCAAACGTATCTTAGATAAAACAGATTGGGATGTCTATGGCATGGATATGCAAAATGATCGCTTAGGTGATCTTGCCGATCATCCAAGAATGCACTTCTTTGAGGGTGATATCACGATTAATAAAGAATGGGTTGAATACCACATTCGTAAGTGTGATGTGATTCTACCCTTGGTCGCAATCGCTACACCAGCGACGTATGTAAAGGAACCCTTAAAAGTGTTTGAACTTGATTTTGAGGCTAACCTCCCGATTGTGCGTTCCGCCCATAAATACGGTAAACACCTTGTTTTCCCTTCAACTTCAGAAGTCTATGGCATGAGCCCTGATGCAGAATTTGATCCAGAGTCATCGCCACTCGTATATGGGCCGATTAATAAACCCCGCTGGATCTATGCCTGCGCTAAACAACTCATGGATCGGGTCATTTGGGGATATGGTATGGAGGGCTTACGCTTTACACTGTTCAGACCCTTTAACTGGATTGGTCCTGGTCTTGATAGTATCTATACTTCAAAAGAAGGTTCTTCTCGTGTGGTAACGCAGTTTTTAGGTCATATCGCTCGTGGTGAACCCATTAATTTAGTCGACGGTGGCTCGCAAAAAAGAGCCTTTACTTATATTGATGATGGTATTGATGCTTTGTCACTCATTCTTGAGAATAAAAATGATATTGCGAATGGCAAAATTTACAACATTGGCAATCCGTTAAATAATCATTCTGTCAAAGAATTAGCCAACATGATGATGGCGATCGCTAACCGTATTCCTGAATATCAAGAATCCGCTAAACAAGTTGTCATCCAAGAAACAAGCTCTGTCCAATATTATGGCAATGGTTATCAGGATGTTCAGAACCGTGTTCCTAAAATCGACAATACGATGCAGGACTTGGGCTGGAAACCAAGCACAACAATGGCCCATGCTCTTGAACATATTTTTGAAGCTTATCGTTTTGACGTCGTTAAAGCAAGACGTTTAGTCGATCATTAATTGCATGGGAAGTATTGCACTCAAGATCGATGTTGACACCCTTCGCGGAACTCTCGAGGGTGTTCCTCGGCTACAACACGAACTTGGGCATTTAGGCATTGCTGCAAGTTTTTTATTTAGTCTTGGCCCTGACCACACCGGCTGGGCCTTAAAGCGCATCTTTCGCCCTGGTTTTTTTAAAAAAGTCTCTCGTACATCCGTTGTTGAACACTATGGACTTAAAACATTAAGCTATGGAGTTTTACTTCCAGCGCCTGATATTGGCATCAAGGCAAGACACGTGATGCAAGAAGTGGCAAAAGCAGGCTTTGAAGTGGGTATCCATACTTGGGATCATATTGTCTGGCACGATCAAGTCCGACATGCCAATCCACAATGGACGCAATCTCAAATGAAAAAATCATTTGATCGCTTTGTAGATATCTTTGGGCATGCTCCAACTTCGCATGGAGCTGCTGGCTGGCAAATGAATGTAGCCGCCTTAGAACAACTCGACGCTTGGGAAATCCCTTATTCGTCAGATGGTCGTGCACCTCTGAATCTTGTTCCCTATCGCGTGCAACTAGCCAATGGCTCATCGCGTCATATTCAATATCCAACTACCCTACCTACGTTTGATGAGCTATTAGGGGTAAATAATATGTCAGCTGATGATGCTGTAGAACACCTATTGCAACTCACTGCACAAAACCCAAATGATCAAGTTTTTACCCTGCATGCTGAACTCGAGGGACAAAAACTGTTACCTTCCTTTATCAAGCTTGTCAAAGGCTGGATCAATCAAGGACATTCGTGCGTGGACATGCGAGCCCTTCATCACTCATGGCAAGCAACAGGCCAAACAAAACATCTCATCACGCTACCTTTATTTTTTAATGAAGTTGCCAATCGTAGTGGTGAGCTAATGATGATGCCAACAAACCCTATTTAGGGGATGTTATAAAAGTCTCATACAATAGAGTGCTTTAATTTGAAAATTTATAGGAGATTGAAAGAATGACCGTCAAAATTGGTGAGGCAATTCCGCAGTGTGATATCCCCGCTACATCTGGGCTTGTTTTTTCTCCTTCCTCTTGCCTAGGGAAAAATCTCGTCTTGTATTTTTATCCAAAAGATGCAACTCCAGGCTGTACGATTGAAGCAGGTAATTTTCGTGATCAAATCGAGTCATTTACTAAAGCCAATACAGTCGTTATCGGTGTTTCTAGAGATACCTTGAAGTCCCATGAAAGCTTTAAAACAAAATATGAATTACCTTTTGAACTGATTTCGGATACAGATGAGACTTTATGTCAGTTTTTTGACGTAATTAAACTCAAAAATATGTACGGAAAACAGGTTCGCGGGGTAGAAAGAAGTACTTTCATCTTTGATTCTAAAGGTATTTTACGTCACGAATGGAGAGGCCTTAAGGTTGCAGGTCATGTTGAAGAAGTTTTAAGAACGGCGCTTGCAATGTCTTGAAATTTGCGTTAAGTTATAGTTAATGCAAAGAAATCGAAGTTTGTTCACTGTTTTACAGCATCTTGATACCACTTCTCGAGATAGGCAAACTTCCCTCCAAGTTTTACTGCAATTTCTAACTCCAACGCAATCCTATTTTGTAGAAAAATCGCGCCTTGAAATGCGATTTTTTTTCGCCCCTTTTCCAATCACATTTTTTCCTACATTTACCTAAGGAGCTAGTGCATGCCTCTCCCCCCAGCACCAACACAAACAGCTGATGAAATTAATTTACCGAGAATAAAAAAACCAGAACTAAGTAAACCACCTACACCCCAAGCTATTAACGCTGTTGCTGAAGATGAAGCTGAAATCGAAGATGTTGAATCAATTCTAGAGATTGATACGCCAGCACCCGCTTCACATATCGCTCGCGATACGATTAATAAAATGAAACAAGTTGCGCCTACTAAACCAACGCGTAGCAATAATAAAGGTAAACGAACCGGGCAAGAAACTAAATTACGCTTGTTTGTTTTGGATACCAATGTATTAATGCATGACCCCTCTTCCTTATTTCGCTTTGAAGAGCACGATATTTACTTACCTATGACGACTCTTGAGGAGTTGGATAATCACAAAAAAGGGATGAGTGAGGTTGCTCGTAATGCCCGAATGGTAAGCCGCGCACTGGATGGCTTAATCGATGGCACTAGCGGCTCTTTAGATGAAGGTATTCCTCTATCTAAACTCGGCAACAAAGATGCGACTGGGAAATTATTTTTCCAAACTGATTTAAAAGAAATGAAATTGCCTGAGGGTCTTCCTGAGGGTAAAGGCGACAATATGATTCTGAGTGTGGTTCGCTCACTTCAAGAAACGCACAAGAATTATGATGAGGTCGTATTGGTTTCGAAAGACATCAATATGCGAATCAAAGCAAGAGCCTTAGGACTGCCTGCTGAAGACTATTTTAATGATCAAGTTCTCGAAGATCGAGATCTTATGTATGCCGGTGTCTTGGCTCTCCCGATTGATTTTTGGCCAAAACATGGCAAAGGCATGGAGAGTTGGAGTGATGGTAAATCCGGTACGATGTATTACCGCATTACAGGTCCCCTCGTCTCATCAATGATGGTGAATCAATTTGTGTATCAAGAAAATACCGATGGTAGCACTCCTTTTTATGCTCAAGTAAAAGAAATCAATGGCAAAACAGCTCTCTTACAAACGCTGAAAGATTTCTCCCACCAAAAAAATAATGTCTGGAGTATTACTGCACGTAACCGTGAACAAAACTTTGCGCTGAATTTACTCATGAATCCCGAGATTGATTTTGTCACATTGCTAGGACAAGCAGGTACTGGTAAAACTTTACTTGCTCTTGCTGCAGGTCTTGAACAAGTGCTGGATAGTAAGCGTTATAACGAGATCATTATCACTAGAGCTACCGTTCCTGTTGGTGAAGATATCGGTTTCCTACCGGGGACTGAAGAAGAAAAAATGCAACCTTGGATGGGCGCGTTTGATGATAATCTTGAAGTACTTCACCGGAGCGATGATTCTGCTGGTGAGTGGGGACGTGCTGCTACTCAAGAATTAATTCGTTCACGCATTAAGGTCAAGAGCATGAACTTTATGAGGGGTAGAACCTTTGTCAGTAAGTTCGTTATTATCGATGAGGCACAAAACCTCACGCCAAAACAAATGAAAACTTTAGTCACTCGTGCTGGTCCTGGTACTAAATTAATTTGTCTTGGTAATATTGCACAAATTGACACTCCCTACTTAACAGAAGGCTCATCTGGTCTTACCTATGTGGTTGATCGCTTCAAAGGTTGGCGACATGGTGGTCACGTAACCCTTGCTAGAGGTGAGCGCTCTCGCTTAGCAGATCATGCGGCGGATATTTTATAAAGCGCATCTCCTGACAGTCCTGATAGCTTTGCTATCAGGCTGTAGTTCTTTTGTCGAAAAAAAACAAACTCTGCCAGGTAATTTATTTTCTAATTTACCTGATTTTTCTGTTGAAAAAAATGCGGGCTTAGATGATGTTTCACTTGCGGCAATGAGCTTAATTGGAACACCCTATCGCTGGGGTGGCAATACTCCTCAAACGGGTTTTGATTGTAGTGGTCTAGTTGTTTACGTTATAAAAAATACACGTCAAAAAAATGTGCCTCGCACAACATCTGAACTTGGAAAGTACGGTCAATCACTTTCTTTAGAAACACCAGCTCCTGGAGATTTGGTGTTTTTTAATACGCTAGGAGAAAGCCATTCACATGTGGGAATTTATGTGGGGCAAGGACGATTCGTCCATGCCCCTACCACAGGGGGCACCGTGCGGATTGAGGAGATCAAAAATCCGTACTGGGCTCCTCGTTACACAGAAGCCAGGAGAGTTATAACACCTTAGCTATCAAATGAGCCATCATCAACAAAGTCATCATCTTCAAGCCCAAAAAACTCAACCAAGTGTTGGTTAAAGATGTCTGTTTGTTCCACATTGGAGATATGAGAAGCATCTGGAATAATATGTAACACCGAGTCTTTAATTTGCGAATGAATTTTTTTCGCCATCTCAGGTGGTGTGCCATGATCTTCTATACCAACAATAATCATCGTTGGGCAATTAATTTCTTTTAAACGATCAAAAGTGTCAATATGGGCAATAGCACTACTGCATCCAGCAAATCCTTCAACTGGTGTTTCTAATATACCTTTAGCGATTTTTTGTAACTTCGCTGAATTTGCCTCGATATAGGGCTGCGTAAACCATCGTGTAAGGGTGCTCTCTAATAAACCCTGCATACCTTGCTCACGAGCCATCTTGGCGCGATCTGCCCACATTTGTACGGCATTTTCAGGACGTCTACTTGTGGTATCTGCAAGGACGAGTGATAAAAAGAGTTGCGGCCATTTTAAAGCCATGGTCTGACCAATCATACCCCCCATGGATAAACCCATCCAATGCGTTCTTTGTATACCGAGTTCTAAAAACAATTCCACTACATCTTGTCCTAATGCATCTAACGTATAGGGTGCTGCAGGTACATGACTTTTACCATGCCCTCGGGTATCAAAACGCAATACCTTGAAATGCTTGGTTAATAATTCCATTTGTGGATCCCACATGTGTAAATCACATGCCAGTGAATGAGACAGGGTCAGCCATGGACCTTCACCTTCAATTTCATAGTACAACCCATTTTTACTGGTGCCTTGCATTTCTTCTCCTTAATTTATTCAGCGGTAATCTTTGCGGATCTTGCAATACGTGTGAATTCAGTTACTTCACTCTTGATCATTTTGTCAAATTCATCGGGTGTATTTGACACCGGATCAAGCCCGAGGCCTGCATAACGCTCTTTCACATCAGAAAATTCGTTAATCTTTTTTACTTCTTGCGCAATCTGCTGCAATATTTCCTTAGGGGTATGCATAGGTGCAATTAAGCCATACCAAAATTCCCACTTATAACCTGGAACTGTTTCAGCTACCGTAGGTAATTGTGGAAATTCTTTTCCTCTTTGTAACGATGTAATAGCAATGGCTTTCGCACGACCATCCCGAACCATATTAATTGCACTTGCATAGGGGCTAATAAAAAAGTCAACCCGACCAGATAATACTTCTGTTATACCCTCTGGTATTCCTTTAGTGGGAACGTGCAAAAACTCCGTACCTGTCTTTGCTTTTAAAATCTCAACCGCAAAATGAGATCCACTGCCAATGCCGGCTGAACTAAATGTGTACTTACCTGGATCTTTTTTTGCTAATGCAATTAATTCTGCCATCGTGGTAATTTTTAAATTAGGCGATATTAAAACTAATGCTGAACCAGTCGCGGTTAATGTAACGCCCTCAAGATCCTTTAAGGTATCAAAGGGTAACTTACTGTATATCGCTGGTGCTATCGCAAATGCATTCGAAACGGATAATAAGGTATATCCATCTGGCTTTGCAGTAGCAACTACCTGCGTAGCAATATTAGATCCAGCACCTGGTCGGTTTTCTACAACCACAGACTGACCCCATTTTTCTGTCAATTTTTGACCAATGGTCCTAGCAGCTATGTCCGGTCCGCCTCCAGGGGAAAATCCAACAACAATTTTAATGGGCTTGTTGGGGTAATTTTGTGCATGAGCACTACTGTTCATGAGACAAATTAGGCTTAATACCAAAAATAAACGATGCATTACATTTTTATACATAGGGGCTCCTCAGATATCCTTATAATACTGAATGATTTAGAAACACTTGAATTTTTCTCTAAAAGATTGCGCTAAATGACTCCAAAAAAACACAATATCGCCCGATTTTTCATCAGTTTTATGTTTATTTTGCCTGGTTTACTGAACCAGGTTTTAGCTGATACTTATCCTTCTAAAACTATCGTTATTGTGGTTCCTACTTCTCCAGGAGGGGCTAATGATGCCATGGCAAGAATTATTGCCCAAGGTCTTAGCCAAAAACTTGGTCAACCCGTTGTTGTAGAAAACCGCGCTGGGGCTAATGGTGCTATTGCGAGTGAGTTTGTTGCGCGTGCTCCTGCTGATGGCTATACCTTAATGTTTGGCTATATTGCAACCCATGCAATTAATCCTGCATTGCAAAAACTACGTTATGACCCCATTAAAAGCTTCGAACCTATTTCATTGGTTGCCACTTCTCCAACACTGGTTGTAGCGAATAACAATTTACCTATTAAAAACGCCAAAGATTTAGTGGCGCTTCTAAAAACCCAACCAGGGAAAATTTCTTACGCATCTTCTGGCAAGGGCACCGCCCCTCACCTCAGTGGCGAACTTTTTAAATTAAATACTGGGACAGATATGCTTCATGTGCCATATAAGGGTTCATCTCCAGCCATTTTAGATACGATTGGTGGGACAACCCAAGTGATGTTCCCCAGCTTATTTACAGCCTATCCTCAAGTGAAAGGTAATAAATTAATCGCTCTGGGAATCGCCGGGAAAAAACGCTCGCCAGTATTGCCTAATGTGCCTACACTAGCTGAACAGGGTATCCCTAATGTAGAAATCGATCAATGGTATGCCATGTTTGCTCCTGCTGGCACACCAAAAGCCATTATTCAACTGTTAAATAAAGATTTAATTGCTGTTTTAAATGAAAAATCAAATGAATCAAAAATTGAGGAGCAAGGAGCCACTGTAGACACATCAACTCCCGAAGAACTCGGCGAACTTGTAAAAAAAGAAGTTGCGCGTTGGAAAAAAGTAGTCGACTCTGCAAAAATAACCGTGGATTAATTATGTCAAATCAAACTCTTTCTGTTATCACATCTGGTGCCTTCGCTGCCGCACTTAAACTTCTTGCCCCTATGTATGAAAAAAAATCTGGGCATACAGTAAAGCTCTCTTTTGGGTCTTCTATGGGTTCAGCGCCTGACTCCATTCCAACGAGACTGAGTCAAGGAGAGGTCTTTGATGTTCTGGTATTAGCAGGTCCAGCGTTAGATCATTTTATGCTTCAGGGGGTGATTTCTTCGGGATCTAAAGTTGATTTAGCTGGTTCAAAAATGGCAGCTGCGGTTCGCTCAGGTGAGCCTGTCCCAGATTTATCAAATGTGGATTCTTTTAAACACACCCTACTGCATACCGCTCGTATTGCATACTCTGCTAGTGCTAGTGGCACTTATTTGTCTGAGGAGATCTTTCCTCGGCTAGGAATTGCAGACCAGATGGCCATTAGCGCAAAAAAAATCTTTGGGGAACGCGTTGGTACTATCTTGATGCGTCATGAAACTGATCTTGGGTTTCAACAATACTCAGAATTACTTCCGATTGCAGGGATTGATATTATTCGTGATCTGCCACCTGAAATTCAGAAAACGTTTTTCTTTTCCGCAGGTATCGGCGTAAAAAGCGCACAGTTGTCTCTTGCGCAAGAGTTTATCGCCTATTTAGCCTCTGAAGAAGCCGCTCCTACAGTAAGAGAAACAGGGCTAGACGCTGTTTTATCCTCTCTGCCCTGGAAGTCATAGTCTTCTTAATTCAGTGGAAACACTCATAGGCTAATTACCTATAGATTGCAACAATTTTCTCCATTACATTAGCTTACTATTAATTTATCTAAGATAAGGCTTTTGTCATGGCAATTCTTTGTGTCAATGGACAATTTGTTGAAGTTGCCGCAAATCCGAGTACTCCATTAATTTGGATACTAAGGGAACAACTTGGCCTAATAGCCACTAAATACGGCTGTGATAACTTCGTATGTGGAGCCTGCTCAGTGGTGGTTAATGGGAAAACAATCCGCTCTTGTTCATTCCCTTTAAGTTCTATTAATGAAGGTGATGAAATCATGACGGTCGAAGGCTTTTCAAATCAGAATCAAGCCATCTCAAAACAATTGCCAGTTTCAACTGTAAATTTTAAGGTCGCTCTTGATGCTGGATAGCGTCGTCTAATATTTCATGCCATTCTGCTTTACTGCCTACAAAGATATGCGCTCCAACTTTTTCAGAAATACGATCATCTAATGTTCCCAAACGAACACGCATGATGAGGGGAGTAGTCTCTCTTTGACTATATAGTTGTGAACCACAATGCGAACAGAAAAAACGATCTACTGCCCCGGGATTTGGGTAGCGCTTAATCAAATCTTGACCTTCTATTACCTCAAAATCGGCTCGACTAATTTCTGTTGATGTAACAAACGCAGATCCACTCGACTTTCGACAACGCTGGCAATGACAATAAATAATTGGCCCTAATTGATGATGAATCTGGTATTTAATACCTCCACATAAACAACTTCCTCGTATCATGATGCCTCCTTGATGAATGCTGTTGGGGGTAAGCGTCGATGCCAATCGGTCTGTGTTTGATATGCATGCGCAATCGTAAGTAGCTTGTCTTCGGAGAAATCACGCCCAACTAATTGAAAGCCAACGGGCATTCCTTGTTCCGAAAATCCTCCGGGTACGCTTATTGAAGGATAACCTAAATAATTCATCGCTTTCGTAACGTGAGTCAATCGCCCGACACCTTTGAGAACATCTTCTAAGCTGCCTCGAGTACTTCCCTCAATAGACGGGGTATGCACTTGAATCGTTGGAATAAATAACACATCACAGGTGCCAAAAACTTTTTCATCAAATTGCTGACGATAAAACTTCCGCATGTCTAGTGCTTTTCGGTAATCTTCATCAGAGTATTGATATCCTAATTCAATCCGAGCTCGAACTTGATCCGCATAGTCTTCACTGCGCTGCTTTAACCATTCATGATGGACTTCTAGCGCTTCCACTGCCATAACAATGGCCATCATGTCATTGATTGGTTGCATTAATGGATTATCGATGTCAACTATGTGCATTCCTAAGGCTTTAAAAACTGGAATGTTTTCAAGAAGTACGTCTTGTATGTTTGTATCTAGACCTTCCCAAAAATAATGTTGAGGTATGCCTACTTTGAAGCCAGCTACTGAACTTGATAGGCTGAGTTCGTAATTCTTATCTTGGTGTGTGAGTACGGTTAACATCTTCGCACAGTCCCTAGCACTTTGAGCCAATGGTCCAATACAATCCAGTGTATGCGCTAACGGAAATGTTCCTTCAATATTGACGAGCGCACTCGTTGGCTTAAGTCCTGTAACTCCACACATTGTTGCTGGATGACGTATGGAGCCTCCGGTATCACTGCCAATCGCTCCAAATACTAGACGCGCACTAACTGCAATAGCAGATCCACTGGAGGAGCCTCCACAGACCATTTTTTCATTCCAAGGATTTTTTGCATGCCCATAATGCCGGTTAAATCCTGTCGGCCCGAGCGCAAACTCAGTCATGTGCAAAGAACCACAATACACCTGTCCTGCCGCCTCAAAATAATCCATCACCACTGCATTTTTTTCTGGGATATTTTTCTTTAAAATTTTAGAACCGATATGCGCGCTTCTACCTGCCATCAAAATTAAATCTTTATGGGCAAATGGAACGCCATGAAGCATCCCTAGGGGGCGATGATGCGCCTGTAAATCATCCAAAACATGGGCGCGCTTGAGAGCACTTTCTTCATCTAATCGAAAAACCGCATTAAGTGTCCCCCCAATTTTTTTTAATCGTTGAATTGACCACTGCGTTAATTCGTATGAACTAATTTTTTTGTCTTTGATGGCATCAACCGCAGTGCATAAATCCCAATGCAAAATATCATTCATATTATTCTGGATAAGCTTGGTTGTACCAATTGTAGATTTCTTCTCCATTCATATGCACAACGCCTTCATGACGATTAATATGCTCATACACCTTTTTAAGGTAAGCAATTCTAAACGGCATACCACTAATATATGGATGTATCGCTATCGATAAAATTTTGGGGCGCTCTTGTGCTTCCATGTAATATTGATCAAAGGTATCGATACATTTTTGTGTCCAATAATTAGCTTCATGGTGCTGCACAATCATCATTGGTATATCGTTATTTTCGACGGTATAGGGAAGTGTTACTAATGATCCACTTTCTGTCTTAATGCGGGTTGGCTCATCATCGTAAGGAAAATCACCTACATATTTCACGCCAGCTTTGGCTAATAAGTCAGGGGTTTCAAATGTTTGTGTCAATCCAGGCCCTAACCAACCAACTGGTCGTTTACCTGTAAATGTCTCAATCGTGTTCATTGATTTTGCAATCATCTCTGCTTGATTTTCGACTTTATGAATCGGCATCTGCTCATACGAATGCCCCATAAATTCCCAACCAGCATCTAAACATGCCTGTGCTACACGGGGATAGTCTATGCAGACCCTGGCATTTAATGCTAATGTTGGTTTAATATTTAAAGAATCGTATAAGCTTTTAAAACGCCAAAATCCTACGCGCATACCGTATTCATGCCATGCCCAATTTGGCACATCCGGAAGTAATGGAACACCAGTAGGCGCAGGGATGACTTGCCTTGCCATGGGTCTTGATATATCCCAAACTTCTAAATTAACAATACTCCAAACAATCACCTTCGCCCCCCCAGGAAACTTCAGTGGTGGACGATCGACGATTGCAGAGAATGGGGCTCTTTCAGAGGGTTGCATTGACATACATTTACTTTCTATAACGGGGTTGAACGATAAGACTGAAAACCTTGTTGAATAATTTGCTGCAAAGTGCAATATAAATATTTTGCACCTTTCTGAGTCAGTTGCTGCTGTGTTTCTAATTGCCCTGGAATACCCCAAATGCGTTGATGCTTTTGTAATTCAAAAATCACGCGATCGATGGCGTCCCATAATTGTGGGGATTTTAAATCCCCCTTAAATCCCATACTATGTGAAAGATCATTAGGTCCAATTAAAAAACTATCAACACAGCTAGATGCTGCTAATGCTTCAATATTTTGCACGGCTAACTTGGATTCAATCTGAGCAATCGCCATAAATTGATCACGATTACCTTTACTAACATAGTCAATCACTTGCGATATTTGCTCGAACTCTTCCAGCGTATCTGTATGGGGAACGACAATACCGTCAATACCGCGATCTAAATAGCGAATTAATGTTTCTGCTTGTTTATTTTCGCTTCTGAGCATCGTCAACATACCGTGACTTTTTGCAGCCCGCACAATTGGTCCTACACTTTCAATATGAATCGCTGTTCTTTCACAATCAATAAAAAGACATTTCGCACCTGCCGCAGCAAGCATGTCCACATTATCCAGAGAGGGGCCACCTACATTAATGGCCCAAGTTAAGGGATGATTCGTTAAATGCAATAGCAAAGAATTCATACTGACCTAGTTATATATGACGGACTTCATCCCTTAATTCACTCTGAACCGATCAAACGATCAACGCCTTTAAACGCGCAGGAGTTAGTGGGTATTGACGGACTCTCACTTGCGTAGCATTAAAAATAGCATTTGCAATCGCCGCCGGTAATGAAACTAAACCGGGTTCTGCTACCCCACCTGAAGGTTTATCTGGACGATTGAGCATCACAATATCTACCTGCCCTGGTATATCCTTCATCGAAGCAATACGATAGGTATTCCAATCAACACTTGTAACGCGGTTATCGTCAAACTTGATCTCTTCATACAAAGCACGACTAATGCCTTGCATAACTTGACCCTCTAATGCCGCTTTAACACCAGCTGGGTTAATAATGAGTCCACAATCCATACCAACGACAATACGCTTGACCCATACCCTACCTGTTTTTTTATTGACCTCTACTTCGCATGCTACTGCAGCATAAGACTGGTAGCCGTTATACAGTGCTACGCCTCTACCTGTTTGGATGTCACCCGATTTCTTCGGCTTGTAATTACTATCCCAGCCAAATTTTTTAACGACTGCTTCTAAGATCTCTTTTTCTCTTGGCTCTTGAATGTGTTTTAAACGAAATGCCACCGGGTCCATATTGCCTGCCATCGCAACTTCGTCAATAAAACACTCTTGTGCAAAACGCGTTTGCATTTCTTGAGGTGCTCTAAGATGCGCAGTTCTTAGCGGCGATGCCTGTTCTACATAAGGTGCAACCGTCTCCCACCAATGCACGTGATTAGCAAATTTATAACTTTCCTCAGGAATATTGTAGTTATAAGCTGTCCATTTTTTGTGTCCCGTTTGCATACCTACAAGGGTATGCTCAGGGCTCTCAGCATTAAACTTAATATCCCAGCCATTAAACCCTTTTGCTTTAAATAACCAGGCTGAAACATTATTTTTATCATCTAAGCCCGCTTTCATAGAAATAATTGCTGCAGGCCCCTTTGGACTCCACGCAATGCCTTCTTCCCTCGACCACTGCACTCGTACAGGCTGTCCATACTCTTTTGACAATAATGCAGCTTCATAAGGTGCTTCATCAGCATCTGATCGACCATAAGAACCAGCTCCGTGCATCCATTTTGCTTGCACTATCTCAGGATCAATATTCAAAAACTTAGCAATTCCCTGCCTTTGAAAATGTGGCTTTTGTGTATCTGTCCATATTTGCACACTATCACTCTTCACATCAACCACTCCGCAAGAAGGTGCAATGCGGGCATGCGCTTGAAATGGTGCAAAGTATTCGGATTCAATCACTTTTGCTGAGGTTTTTAGAGCGTCTAATGTAGGTTGTGCGTTGTAGTCTTTCTTACCAAAGAACATGGGCACTGCATTTGTAAAGGTGGGGGTGGCATTTTTAATGTAGTTATACATCTCTTTATCGCCACCTTTTAATGGACGATTTTCTGTTGTCCATTTAACCTTTAATGCCCGAGCAGCTCGCACAGCATCCCACTCGGTTTGTGCAACGACAGCGACAAAATTATCTTTATGAAACACTTTTACATTGGGCACAAATGCAACTGAATTTTTATCCACTGAAATCACTGAGGCTCCTGCCTGAGGAGGACGAATCGCTCTGCCATGCAAGAGATTGTCAGGACGAATATGCGCTGTGAAGTGCTCTTTTGCTAAGACATGATCCTTAATGTCTCTTCTTGCTGCGTCTTTACCTACAATCTTGTAATCTGCTACATTCTTAGGCTTTGCAAGGCCTGTTACATTTAAATCATTGCCAATCTTTTTATTCCATTCCAAACTAGTAGAAAATTCTTTATTCGCAATCAGTTGTGCATAGGTGACTGACTTACTTGGATTGTCTTTGATGAAGACTTTTCCATCAACAACGTCTAACTGCTCAGGCTTAACCCCTAACTCTTGCGCTGCTAGCCCTACTAAAACTCGGCGTGCCTCTGCGGCTGCATTTCTAATAGGAACAGCACCTTGACGGATTCCAGAACTCGCACTACCTCCACCTTGATTCGCGGAACTTCTTGTATCGCCAAATAAAACAATCACCTGACTTAATGGTACGTCTAACTCTTCTGCAGCAATTTGCGAATAGGCAACGTCTAAGCCTTGGCCGCAATCCATCTTGCCTGAGTTAATAGTCACTAAGCCATCTTTACCTATCTTGATCCAAGTATCTAATTGCGATGGGTTAGGGCCCAATATTTTGGGCGCAGCATTTTGCGCAAGCGCGTCAAATGCTGGCAATGCCCCGGATACTCCAACGACAAGGGCACTAGAACTTTGTAAAAATTCACGTCGTGTAATGTTGGTTGAGTTCATTTTATCCCCTATGCTTTCATTGTTTCACGTGCACTTTTAACCGCTCTTAAAATGGCGATATGCGAACCACAACGACATTGCAAGTTATCCAAACCTTGAATGATTTGCTCATCAGTCGCCCGAGGATTTTTTTCTAATAGCGCAATAGACTGCATAATCCAGCCATTCGTGCAATACCCACACTGGGCTGCTTGCTCTTGGATAAATGCTGTTTGCATCGGATGTAATTGATTGCCCTGGGCCAATCCATCTAATGTACGAATTTTTGATGCTGAATTCGCAACTGCACTTGTTGGTGTAACACAAGAGCGTACAGCTTGATTATTGACCAAAACAGTACATGTCCCACATTGGGCTAGGCCACAACCAAATCGAGGACCTTTGAATTTCAATTGATCGGTTAATGTATACAATAGTGGCTGATCAGATGGGACATCAACTACGTGCGTACTCCCATCAATTTGCAAGGTCATTTTGGACATATTGTCTCCTCATGTTGTTTTATTTTTCTGCTTTTACTATCTTAATACTTTCCTGACTTTAGCTGGGGAAATATTTTGCTAACCATTGAGTGATAACGCCCTCAACCCTTGGGTCTGACTCACCCATCATAAAATGCTCAACATCATCAAATAAATGTAATTCAGTTGGTTTTTTAGCTAATTTAAACATTTCAATGGACTCTGATGTTGGAGTCACGGAATCAATGGCCGCATGCAAAAGTAGTAAGGGTCTGGGTGCCAACTGAGCCAATTTTTTTTCAGGCATGAAGTCAAAGATACTTTGTGCTGTGTCTACAGAAAAATCCATCACTGAGTTACTAGGCAATCCTTGTCTTAAGTGCAGTGGAATTGGAACAATGTCAAAACGCGATACCATCATCGGCTTGCTATGTTCTTTGCGATATGCTTTTCCTGCAGCCAACATATCTGTAAATTTTTGCCATGCCTCTTTTCCAGGATGCTGACCTTGCAGTTTTCTGTCACCATTCCCCCAACCACCAGCAGAAATAACCGCGCCAACTCTTGGATCATCCCCGCCTGTATAAATGGCGACTGCCGCCCCAAAACTTGATCCTGATAAGGCAATTTTCTCTGCATGAATTTCGCTTCGTGTTTGCACATAAGTGATCACGTCTTTGGTGTTCTTGACCTGATCTTCGCAAAGCACCATCCCCAAAGCCCCACCACTCTCGCCGCAAGACTGCATATCAAATCGTAAGGCAAAATACCCTAATTTATTATATAAAGCACATGGAACTCTTACATTAGCTCCGTCTTTGTTCGACCCAAAGCCATGCAAGACAATGATGCATGGGTACTTTTGTCCTTCAACATAATTACTTGGATAATGCAAAATTGCTGAAAGTAAAATGCCATTTGATGGTATGGAAAGATTTTCTTGCATATGACTGCCCCCTATAGAATGTTTGTTATATTCGTAGTATAAATAAGAAAAAGAGATTGGTTAGATTCATTACATCAATTATTTCAATCTTCAATTATTAGAGACAACCCATGAAAATCATTCAAGGCATTGTATTTTTTATTGCATTTCTTTCTTCATCTGCATTTTGTAGCGACTATCCATCTAGGCCAATTAAAATTATTCAACCCCTTGGCATTGGTACCCCTGCTGATATTTTCTCTCGAGCTATCGGACAACAACTTTCTGAAAAATTTGGGCAAGCTGTTATCGTAGAAAATAAAGTAGGTGCTAATGGTGTCATTGGCATGGATGCTTGTGCAAAAGCCCCGCCAGATGGTTATACGATTTGTATTCCAAGCTTTAGCCAAGTGTCATTAAATCCTGTTGTTTATCCTAATATTCCTTATGAGCCATTAAGGGATTTTTCTCCAGTGGTATTTGTTGGCTTAATTACATCATCTATCTCAGTGAGCTCTACTCTGCCTGTTAATAACTTAAAAGAGCTCATAGAACTTGCAAAAGCCAAGCCAGATACGATCAATTGGAGCTCATGGGGCATTGGTAGCTTTTCACATTTATATCTAGCTTGGTTAGAGAGTACTACGGGCGCAAAATTTAAACATATTCCCTATAAAACAATTGATCAAGCTCTGACTGCAACTCTGGCAGGTGAAACACAAGTATTTATGAATACCCCAGGTTTGGTGCAACCCCATGTCAAATCAGGAAAATTAAAGACGCTAGCTATTGCAGGCCCTAAACGTACCCCATTATTACCAGATGTTCCGACACTAAAAGAACAAGGTTTTAATGCGGAGTTTGTCAGTTGGATTGGTGTCACTGTCCCTGTGGGCACTCCAAAGGAAATTATTCAAAAACTCAATATTGAAATGAATAAAGCGATCGCTGACCCTAAATTTGTGGAAAAAGTGTTGACACCTGTTTCAGTCGAAGCTGTTGGTGGTACTCCTGAAGAATTTGCGTCTTTTATGAAGTTAGATCGTGAGCTTGCTACAAAACTCGCAAAAATCGCGAAAATAAATGCTAACTGATTAACCTAAAAAGGGACGTTAGAATTATTACTGGATGTGCTTTTTTGAAATGGTGGAGTATAACCAAGCGCAAGATTATCAAATTTCGTAAACTCTCCCTGCCATGATAATTTGACTGGTCCTATTGGGCCATTACGCTGTTTACCAATAATGACCTCAGCAATACCAACAGCATCCGTTTCGGGATGATAAACCTCGTCCCTGTAGATAAATAAGATCACATCAGCATCCTGCTCAATCGCGCCAGATTCTCGCAAGTCCGACATCATGGGGCGTTTGTTTTCTCTGTTTTCTAAACTACGATTGAGCTGTGATAATGCCATGACTGGACATTGCATTTCTTTTGCAAGTGATTTTAAGGAACGCGAAATCTCAGAAATTTCAGTAGCACGATTTTCTGATGGTCCACTTCCTTTTCCTGCCATTAACTGTAAATAATCAATAACAATCAGCCCTACGTTGCCATATTTTCTTGCCATTCTTCTCGCGCGAGCTCTTAACTCGAGTGAGTTCAATGAACCTGTTTCATCGATGAGCATTGGTGCTTTTGTTAATAACCCGATAGACTGTGTAACACGTGGCCATTCTTCATCGGTCAACTTACCTGTGCGTAGTCGGCCTTGATTCACTCGACCAACTGACCCAAGCATTCTTGCGGCTAATTGGGTAGCAGACATTTCCATTGAAAAAATTAAAACGGGTAAACCTTCTTTAATAGCAACATGCTCTGCAATATTCATCGCAAAAGATGTCTTACCCATACTTGGCCGACCTGCAACAATGACTAAGTCGCCTTTTTGTAAACCACTCGTCATTTTGTCTAAGTCAATAAAACCAGTAGCAACACCAGTGATTTCATTTGATCCACCGCGAGCATATAACTCTTGTATACGCTCTACCGTTTCTTTCATGAGCACTTCTATCTCATGGAATTCATTTTGGCGACCACCTTCTTGGCCAATCGCAAGAATGCGAGCTTCCGCTTCATCTAATAAAGTACGAACACCTTTTTCATGAGAAAAAGCTGAGTTGGCAATGCTGTCTGCTGTTTGTATTAAACGCCGCAAAATACTACGGTCGTTAATGATTTGCGCATAGCCTCGAATGTTGGCTGAACTTGGCGTATTTGATGCTAATTCATTGAGATAGGTTATGCCAAAATTCTCGGCAATGCCGAAGGATTTTAATTCTTCATGCACCGTGAGAACATCAGCAGGCTTATTGTCGTTGACTAGTTTAGAAATTGCTTGAAAGATGATTGCGTGTTCAGATCGATAAAAATCAACTTCACGCAATATTGGCGCAACGAAGTCTAAGGAGTTGTTATCCAATAACAAAGCCCCTAAGACAGATTGTTCAGCCTCAACAGAATGAGGCGGAACTTTTAATCCTTGAACAGCCCGGTCCTCTTCACCCGTGGGTGTCAGTATTCGGAGCGGGCCTGCTTCAGGCATCTGTCTGTTCTGTTGAGTTTGTATAAAAGATTAAGCAGCTTCGCCAATAACTTTTACAACCACTTCAGAAACAACGTCAGTGTGTAATGAAATCACAACTGGGTACTCACCAACAGCCTTCAAGGGACCATTTGGTAGGCGAACAGCACCTTTTTCAATGGTGAAACCTTTTTGAGTTAACTGTTCTGCGATATCGTGATTCGTTACAGAACCAAACAAGCGACCATCAACTCCTGCTTTTTGACGAATCTCAACAACTGTTCCTTGCATTTTTTCACCAATCGCTTGGCTTGCCGCTAATTTTTCAGCAGCAACTTTTTCTAACTCAGCACGACGTGCTTCAAAGTCAGCAATAGCTGTTTCAGTTGCACGACGCGCTTTGCGTTGCGGAATTAAGAAGTTACGTGCAAAACCATCTTTCACACGAACTACATCACCTAAATTGCCTAAATTGGCTACTTTTTCAAGAAGAATGACTTGCATGAATATATCTCCAATTAGTGTTTGTGTTGATCAGTGAATGGCAAGAACGCTAAAAAACGAGCACGCTTGATGGCTGTATCTAATTGGCGCTGATACTTAGCTTTTGTTCCTGTCAAACGAGCAGGAGTAATTTTGCCATTTTCACCAATGAAATCTTTTAATGTGTCTACATCTTTGTAATCAATTTGATCAACTTTTGCTACTGTGAAACGGCAAAAACGCTTACGTTTAAAGAGCGGGTTTTGTGCCGGCTTCTTTTTGAGATCAATATTTTTTTTACCAAAAGCCATGTTAGTTCCTTTAAATAGAAATAGAAGTTATGTGAAAGACAAGAGCTTGACGTCGAATACTCTGGTGCGCAATAAAACCTTGAAAATTTCCTGATTGACCAATTTGCATGAGTTCGAGGGTTTTAATCTCCCCACCAATTGCAATCGCTAGCATATTTAAATCCACTTTTCGTTCCACTCCCGCTTCAACTACAGTCCCCGAATATGCTAATTGACATTCAAGAACTGCTTGCCCTGCTGGTGTATACCGAATTGTTTCTTTGTTAACTAATCTAGCTGTCAGTCGAAAATCATTCAATTGCTGACCAGACTCCGTCATTAAGCTGCAGGCGCCTCCACTTGTTGATTTTTACGAGACTCTTCACGCTGAACTTCCTTCATCATGATAGAAGG
Organism: Burkholderiaceae bacterium; assembly: GCA_947450225.1. Lineage (GTDB taxonomy): Bacteria > Pseudomonadota > Gammaproteobacteria > Burkholderiales > Burkholderiaceae > Polynucleobacter. Next base: position 92,135 of record CANFUO010000002.1, read on the forward strand.
CTCAGTTTCTGCTTTTTTCATTTGAATAATCAAATGACGTAAAACAGCATCGTTAAATTTAAATGCATGCTCAAGTTCAGTAAGCGTTGGCTGATCACATTCAATGTTCATACAAACATAATGGGCTTTTGCTAGTTTATTGATAAGGTAAGCCATCTGACGACGACCCCAATCTTCAATACGATGGACCTTACCATTGGCTGCAGTTAATACTGCTTTATAGCGGTCTATCATCGCGGGCACTTGCTCGCTTTGGTCCGGATGGACGATAAATACGATTTCATAATGACGCATCAAACACTCCTTATGGTTAAAAGCTACCTGGGCGCCAGTTCTCTGTTTAAGAACAGTCAGTGTAGCAAGGGTGAAAACTTAAATTTACAAAATGTAAATTAGCCTTACATTCTATCAAATATAGCTACCTTTACCAAGTTCTATTTTGTTTTTAAACACTTTCCTTATAAATAACTTGCACTTAGGAGATAAAACTGTATACAATTACAGTGTGTATATAAATTCAGGTGAAAATTTATCATGAATCAGCCCTTACCCAAGTTAACAGCCCGTCAAGAAGAAATTTTGCAACTCGTCCAGGATTCGATTGCCGAAAATGGCGCCCCGCCAACACGTTCAGAAATTGCTCAAAGATTAGGCTTTGCTTCTGCAAATGCCGCTGAAGAGCATCTCAAGGCTTTGGCTAAAAAAGGCTACCTAGAGTTAAGCCCTGGAACCTCAAGGGGTATCAAAATTCGTGAATCACTTCGTCAAACAGCTAAACAACTTAGTCTCCCTTCTCAAATGATTGCGCAACTCACCCTGCCCTTGATAGGAAGAGTAGCGGCAGGTTCTCCCATCCTCGCTATGGAGCATGTTGAAAAACAAGTCCCAGTTGATCCCTCGTTGTTCTCGCAAGGCGCTGATTATTTATTAAAAGTAAAAGGCCTCAGTATGCGCGATGCTGGAATCTTAGATGGCGACTACTTGGCGGTTAAAAAAGCGTCTGAAGCACGCAACGGCGATATTGTTGTCGCACGCATTGATGATGAGGTTACCGTGAAGCGTTGGCTCAAAACGAAAACAAGTAAGGGCATCCAAATCCAACTCATTGCAGAAAACCCAGACTTTGACCCCATCATTATTGAAAACGATGGTAGAGACTTTTCTATAGAGGGTCTTGCTGTAGGACTTATTCGACCCAACGGTCTTTGATAATAAAAAACTGGGCTATTGCCCAGTTTTCTATTACTCATTAATGAAACGTTACCCTACATTATTCATTGGATTACCGGCGTTCAGACTTTCTGATGTCTTTTTCGTCTTGCCACTCATATGTGCCAGTTTCGTTGTTAATGAGTCGTAAAGTTAGGTTATAAAAAACATCTTTGACATTTTTATCTGATTTAACGATGGAAGAGATCTCTCCTTCAATACGATACTTCGCTCCGTCCATATTACCTATTTTGCTTGCATTTTCTTTGTTATACATGCCTGAATTTTGACGCGTTAACTCTCCAACTTGATTGGTCATATCGGTTGCTTTAACAGCAAAACGAACTTGACCACTTTTCAATAATTGCGTCTCAATTTTGTTCGTTATTAAACTGGTATCGATATATTCGTTTGTTTTGTTTTTTACAGGGGCCACTGTTACTAATGGCGGCACTGGCGAGTTCATGATGACTCTTGTTTGCAAAAGGGACCTTGTCATCGACTCAGCCAACATTTGCAAGTCTGTCACGCCATATGTCGCCGAGATTGTTTCAATCTTATTAGGATCCTGATAAGAAACCTTTGGCTCAGAAGCACACCCAAACAAAACTAGGCAACTAACTCCGATGAACGTTAACTTCAATCTACATGTTTGCATAAATACCTCAGTCTTGATTAATAAGAATCTAGTTCAATTTTATATTCAGAAGCTTCTAAGGAAGGTGCTACACCCTCAATCATCGCAGTGCGACCTTCAGGAATGACAAGCGGCTTCCAGGCCTCATCTCCCCAAACCCTCTCTCCTTTATCCCCAAACCATTGGAAACGATATTGCACTGGTTTTGAATTGCCGTTATTTTTGATCGTTGCCTGAGCAATCAATAAGCCATTTCGATCAAAACCTCTCATGTCCACAATCTTGATATCGCCGGTCTTACCCATTTTTACCGAATGCTTATCAACATAAGAAGAGCATCCTGAAATTGCTATAACAAGGCTAATTAATGCAACTTGCAGTACATTGTTTTTCTTCATTTTTAGACCATTATGGTTAATTTCATTCACATTATCGACAAATTTAGCATATTAACGCTTGAGCTCTATGATTGGTTGACTGGGCGGCGGAATTAAAGGAGTACTAGGACTTTTTTGCACAAAAGCAATTGGTTGCCCAAATGATGCATACCCTGCTTGAACATCATTACTTGCCATCATACTAACCCGATCCCTAAATACCCGAAGATAGACAACCGTTTTTTCGCCCTGAAAACTAAATGGTCGACCTACCATCGCACCACCAGGCGTTCGAATCAACAAATCTTGTACGCCATTGGGTATTTGTGCACGTGTCAGAAAAATATTTGCTGGCAAATTAGACCAATGCCGCACGTCTGCTGAACTAATCTCCGCCATCGTCAGACCTGTCACTAAGCCAGCTATGGCTCCTAGCGTTGCCTGATTAGAGTTATTGGGGTTATTGCCTTGGATGGCGCGTTGGGTGCCCACTTGAGCTAAAACCTGCGCAACGGCTCGACTAGCCCCTCGCAACATATAGCCTGGCATCTCATCACGTAGATCACGCCGTGCCATGCTATCGATACTAGTGATCATATTTAAGTTGAGTAACTGACCACCAATAGCGATCTGGCCTGGGTTAAATAACTCTGTATTGGGGGCAATATACGGGTAAGAAACGGTGGCAAATCTAATTTGACCACCAATCGGAATGGGAAGATTGACTTTAAAGTTATCAATAAAAGGTAAAAAACCTGTCTCCACTATAAATAGAGTATCCGTCGTTCCCGTTGGTGAGGTGTTAATCGGCCTTGTACTATTGGCATCGACATTTTTTAGACCTTCTTGTAAAAATGGGATCTCTGGTCGCAACTCAATCGCTAACCGATAACCCGGCGCCGCAAGTGAGGGCTCCCGTAACTTTTCAAATATAAAACCCGCTAAGTAATGCGCCGCTGCACTTTGATAAGAGTTTTTTAAACTTAAGGTTTGTGGGTCTGAAATTGAGTTAACTGGATAACCATTGATCACAGGATTGCCTTGCATTACCCGATTATCAATGGTGCCTTGCATGCCTTTAACGCCTTGATTCCTGGCATCAGCAAGTGCTTGATACTTGGCTTCATTAAAACTGGCAACATCTTGTTCGCGTTTCACCATTTTCATAACTTCAACCCTAGCGTTATCCCAATCTCCGACTAAGACATGGTTTAACGCAATCGAGTATGCCAATAAGCTCCCCTCAAAACCCTTTAAAACATAATCCTTACCAATACCCTCTGCTAAAAAATACCCGCCAACACTTGATAGGGATGATTTGATACTGGCGCGTGTTAATTCATTTTGCCGAAGGATGGCATCAGCAGCTAAAAATTCTTTAGTACTTTGACTGATTCTATTCACACCCATGAGACGCAAAATACTCCCCTGCTCGAGGTTATATACATTATTTTTAGATGGGATAGATTGTTCAATCGCTACCGAAGCCGCTCCTAAGTTACCCATTGCAAAAATTTGGCGTGATTGATTTACCTTAGTTTGCTGACTTGCACAACCAGTCAAGAAAATCACTAGAAAAATGAGGCTTATATAAAGTCGAGAGGCAATCGTAGGCATTTGGGGCGAATGTTGAAAACTCTTCATCGTATAAAGTTAACATGGTTTTCATGATAAATCATGGAAGCGCCCATAAAAGCTCTGAATCGCTTAAAATAGAAGCCTATATGAATGCCCCACGCTCACTTTTCTCTATCCCAACTGCACCTCATCTCAATGCTTATCCTAAATATTGGGCTGAGTGTTACGGACGAGCCCCCTTTCTGCCGATGTCTAGAAAAGAAATGGACACCCTTGGATGGGATAGTTGTGACATTATCATCGTCACCGGTGACGCATATGTGGATCACCCTAGTTTTGGTATGGCTATTATTGGCCGTTTACTTGAATCACAAGGCTTTCGCGTTGGGATCATTTCCCAGCCAGATTGGCAATCTGCCGACCCCTTTAAAGCCCTCGGTCAACCCAATCTGTATTTCGGTGTTACCGCCGGAAATATGGACTCGATGATCAATGCTTACACAGCTGATCGCAAAATTCGTAAAGATGATGCTTATACTGCCGGTGGCTTGAGTGGTAAACGCCCCGATCGTTGTTCTCTCGTCTACGCCCAGCGTTGTAAAGAAGCTTATCCTCAATCGCCCATTATTATGGGTGGTATCGAAGCTTCACTACGCCGCATTGCGCACTACGATTATTGGCAAGATAAAGTTCGGCGCTCAATTCTGATAGATGCTAAAGCCGATATCTTGCTATACGGTAACGCTGAACGTGCTTTAGTAGAAATTACCCACCGCCTTTCTAAAGGTGAAAAAATTCAAGAAATTACTGATGTTCGTGGTACTGCTTTTGTAAGACGTACAACTGCAACTCAATTCCTCGAGATTAACTCGAGCGAAGTTGATGAACCCGGAAAAGTTGAAGTCCCCATTAATCCTTACCTCATGCCAGATGAGCAAGCTGCTGCTCAGGGTGAGACGTGTGCAAAATCATCTGACCCTTCAGACAAAACTGTTGTAATTGAACAGCCTATTCAGTTTCAAATTCCAAAAAAACAAAAATTAGAACGTGACTTCACGGTGATACGCCTTCCTAGCTATGAAGCCGTCAAACGTGATGCAGTTCTTTATGCACATGCCAATCGGGTTCTTCACATGGAAACCAATCCAGGCAATGCCCGTGCCCTCGTTCAACAACATGGCGAAGGAGCTTCTATTCGTGATGTCTGGTTAAATGCGCCACCGATTCCTCTGACTACAGATGAAATGGACTTTGTGTTTGACCAACCTTACGCAAGAGCTCCTCACCCAAGTTATGGTGATGCAAAAATTCCAGCATGGGATATGATTCGATTTTCTGTCAACATCATGCGTGGTTGTTTTGGTGGTTGTACGTTTTGCTCGATCACTGAACATGAAGGCCGTATCATCCAAAATCGTTCCTCAGATTCTATTATTCGCGAAATAGAAGATATTCGCGATAAGGTGCCTGGCTTTACTGGCGTGATTTCTGACCTAGGTGGGCCAACTGCCAATATGTATCGTATTGCTTGTAAATCACCAGAGATAGAAGCGCATTGCCGCAAACCCTCGTGTGTTTTTCCGGATATCTGTCCTAATCTCAATACCGACCACACCCCATTGATTCAGTTATATCGCAGAGCTCGAACTGTTCGTGGTGTGAAAAAGATTCTCATTAGCTCAGGATTAAGATATGACCTCGCCATCAAAGCACCTGCGTACATTAAAGAACTAGTAACCCACCATGTAGGTGGTTATTTAAAAATTGCTCCCGAACATACAGAGTCTGGCCCTCTCACTAAGATGATGAAACCAGGTATTGGTAGTTATGACAAGTTTAAAGAACTCTTTGATAAATATTCTAAAGAAGCCGGTAAAGAGCAATATCTGATTCCGTACTTCATTGCTGCTCATCCTGGTACGAGTGATGAAGATATGATGCACTTAGCTTTGTGGCTGAAGTCGAATGGCTTTCGTGCGGATCAAGTTCAAACATTTTATCCTTCACCCATGGCGACTGCCACTGCGATGTACCACACGAATAAAAATCCTCTCAGAAAAGTAACCCGTGATAGTGAAACTGTAGATATTGTTCGTGGTGAAAAAAGACGTCGTTTACATAAAGCGTTTTTGCGTTATCACGATGCTAATAATTGGCCCTTACTCCGTGAAGCGCTCAAAAAAATGGGGCGTGCTGATTTAATCGGCAATGGTAAACATCAACTTATTCCTAGTTATCAACCTAGAATAGATGGAACGTATCAAAGCGCCCGGAGAAAAAACTCTACTGCACCTACTGGCATCAATGTGGGCGCCCGTGCTCGACTCTCGACTAAAGTAATCAATAATCCTCGGGATTTCACAATCCCTGAGAATGAACAACGCGCAGCTTCAAGAACCGCCAAAGGAAAAATCCTGACACAACATACAGGGCTTCCTCCTCGCGCAAGTATTCGCACACCGCGTAAAAAAATAAAAAGTTAATTAGTATGTGGCAAGTTATTCAAGCATATTGCGCAATGTTTCCTCAAGAAGCTTCGAAACTGTTGAGTCAAACGCAATTTTTAGAGTCTATCGATGACCCATTTCCTCGCGTCCTCTTGCCCGGACATATTACTGGTAGCGGAATTTTGATTCGTGAACAAAAAATGTTGTTGATTCAACACCGTTATCTGAAAGAATGGTTTCAACCTGGAGGTCATATTGATTCTGGTGAGTCACCACTGAGTGGCGCTATTCGCGAAGTTCTTGAAGAGACTGGCTGGCAAACTATCCTCTCACCGCTATGCACTAATAACTTACCCTTTGATATCGACGTGCATGTCATCCCTGCAAACCCTATCAAAAATGAAGCTGAACACCTTCATATTGATTTTGCGTATTTATTAGAGCCGATTCATCACGGCCAAGCTAGCGACCCTGAAACTGTCGCATGGGTTGAGTTAGCTCAGTGCACAGCTCCTCGACTGGCCCGCTGCGTAGAAAAATATAAGCATCTAAAAAGAGCCTAATACACCAGTAGCTCCAATCATGGCACCTACTCCTAATAGCCACAATATATGAATGTTGGTTGCCCAAACCAGTATCATGGTTGCGGAGGCAATTAACCAAATCTGCCAATTGTGAGCTAGGACAAAATCTCCTCGTACAATCACCCAACTTGAAACCAACATCGATCCAATCACCACAGCTGCTAAGCCTTGCTTAAAAGCAATGACACCTTGTTTCTCACTATTTTTTTGTACCCACCGAGTAGCGGTAAAGGTTAAAACACACGACGGAGTCAATGCGCAGAGCAAACACAACACAAATCCCATCACGGCAAATAGATAATGCGAATAACCTTCTGGTGTGGCATTCATGCCAAAATTCCAGCCCATCATGGCGAGCATGAGTGCATTAGGCCCTGGCGATGCTTGTGCCAAAGCAATGCCAGAGGAAAATTGTGATTCACTTAACCAAGCATGTTCATCAATAAAAAAACGATGAAACTCCGGAATCAAGGCAATCGCGCCACCAACGGCAAATACTGACATCGAGGCAAATTGCCACATGACGGTCAACCAATCACTCCAAACAATATTCATGGACGATCCTTGGATGGCGAACGGTGTTTAATTTTCAAATAGGTAAGAAATACAGACCCACTTCCCATAACTAGCAATACTGGTATTAATGGAAACCTAAAAACAGCCATAAGAATAAAAGTACATACGGTAAATGAGATAGCACCCAAAAATGTGAGGGGATGATTTTTTAAACTACTCGCCATTTTTAAAGATGTGCCTGCAATAAGCCCCGCAGAGACTGCCCCCATCCCATGCAGAGCACCCGAAATAGCAGGATAGTCCCGAAATTGTTCAAAAAAGACAGCAACTAATATCAGTAAAAGAGCTAGCATCGAAAAAATACCAGCTACTGCAACAAAGGCCCCCATCGGACCAAAA
>CANFUO010000003.1 GCA_947450225.1 Burkholderiaceae bacterium
CTAAAGCTGTTAAGCATAAGAATGGTGAATCCAACTTTAGAGATAATTTATTATCTTCAACCGATAAGATTGGTCGATTCGCGGGAATACCGGTCGTCACTCAAATCGTCAATGCAGTCAACCATAATAGTCTGACCAGATCAGTAATGGAATCTACACTCGGGGTTGATAAGAATGCTTGGTTGCCAGATTTTGCTCCCCAAACTTTTAAGCAACTCGCTGAAAAATCATCATCATGGGTGGTGAAAAACGGTGAAAAAACACCAGGTAAAGTTGCTGTTTATGCCACGTGTTTCATTAACTATAACGAACCGGGTATTGGTCAAGATTTATTGAGCATCTTAGAGCACAACGAAATTCCTTATGTTTTGGTAAATAAAGAAGCTTGTTGTGGCATGCCTAAGCTCGAGTTAGGTGACTTAGAGGCAGTGGAGAAACATAAAAATATTAATATTCCACAGCTAGCTCAGTTGGCAAAAGAAGGTTATGCAATTGTGACACCAATACCGTCCTGTACCTTGATGTTTAAACAGGAGTTACCACTCATGTTTCCAGATGAAGAGGATGTTCAATTAGTTAAAGAAGCGATGTGGGACCCATTTGAATATTTTATTTCTCGGAAAAAAGATGGACTGTTAAATATGGATTTTTCAGTACCACTGGGTAATGTTAGTTACCACGTCCCTTGTCACTCACGTGTCCAAAACGTAGGTAAAAAGACCGCAGAGACACTGCAAATGATTCCAGGTACAGATGTTCATGTAGTGGAGAGATGTTCAGGGCATTCTGGTACATGGGGTGTAAAGAAAGAGTTTCACGCCATGGCAATGAAAATTGGTACGCCAGTATTTAAAAATATGGCAACCAACGAGCCTGATTACATCAGTTCTGATTGCCAATTAGCTGGACATCATATTGAGCAGGGGATGGCTGAGGCAGGTTTGAAAGCTGCGCAAATGGAGCACCCATTATCACTTGTGGCAATGGCTTATGGATTAAAGAAATAGATAGAAACTACAGATGAAAGAAATTGAAATGACAAAATTAAACCGCGATCATTTAATGACTTTAGAGGCGTACCATAAAGCACGCCCACAGATAAGGGCACAGGCAATTGAGCTTCGTAGGCTAAGAACCGTGCCACTGGGTGAGCATTTAAACATGATATTTGAAAATGAATTTTTAATGAGATATCAGATACAAGAAATCTTACGTGTAGAAAAAGTGTTTACTGAAGAAGGTATGCAAGACGAACTGGACGCTTATAACCCATTGATACCAGATGGCTCTAACTTTAAAGTGACGATGATGCTTGAGTATCCCAATGAGGCTGATCGTAAGATTGCATTAGCAAAGCTAGTCAATATCGAACATAAAATGTTTATTCAGGTAGAAGGCCAAGCACGCGTATATGCAATTGCCGATGAAGATTTGGAGCGATCCACAGCATTTAAAACATCAGCGGTTCATTTTTTGCGTTTTGAACTCACGTCGGATATGAAAAAAGCACTTCAAGCAGGAGCGCAGATGATGGTTGGGTGTGATCATCCTGAATATCCGATGCATTTGGAGACCTTGCCTGAGGAAACCCTTGCATCGTTTTTGACGGACCTTTCATAAACCATCGCATTTTGGACATAAACGCGGCCATGGCCGCGTTTTTTATTAGATAATGCATAAGTGAAACTAAAAAACGTCATTGATTTTGTCTTGTTAAGTGCCCTCTGGGGCATGTCGTATGTTTTTATCCGCCTAACTATTGGATATGTAGAGCCGATTGTGATGGCTGAATCGCGTTTACTGATTGGGGCTATCGGTATTTTTGTGTTTGCGCTATGCAAAAAAAGTTGGCGTATGCATGTAATCCCAGAAAAAAAGAACCTTGGTCGGATTACGATTATTGCGACGCTTAATTCAATCGTACCATTTATCTTATTCACCTATGCCATGCAGCATTTAAGTGCGGGATTAGGCGCAATCTTGAACTCTACATCACCCATATGGACCGCTATTATTGGGGCTGTTTGGTTAAGAGAGCGCCTGAGTAATAGTAGGCTGTTAGGTCTAGTCCTGGGTTTTATCGGAATTGTATTTTTGATGTGGGGCAAGGCACACTTCACTGAAGGTGGTCTTGGGTTGCCGATTTTAGCCTGCCTTGGCGTGACCTTATCTTACGGGATTGCTACCAATTACATTAAGGTTTATGGGCAGGGTATCCACCCCTTTGGATTGGCTTTCTCGAGCTTATTGATTGGCTCTATCGTATTGGCTGTGCCAGCATACCTTCATTTACCTACCGAGCCATTAACGATGATTGTGTGGATATCGATTCTTGGTTTAGGTATCGGTTCAACATCAATCGCCTATGTTCTTTTTTATCGACTGATAGATGAGACTGGACCGACGATCGCTATTACAGTGACATTTCTAGTGCCGGTATTTAGTGTCTTATGGGGAGATATCTTTCTAAATGAGATCCCCACACTCCAAATGATGTTGGGAGGGATTGTGATTGTGATTGGCACATCACTTGCAGTTGGGCTTTGGTCGCTGGGTTCTAAAAAGTTGAATCAGCCCAGTAATAGTTGAGTTGAGCCTTTCTAGAGATGCAAAGCAATAAATTCTTGAGCGTCTTCTGTAGATGGTGACTCAAAAAATGCTTGCGTAGGACTCGTTTCAATAATCTGTCCATTTTTGATAAAAATGATGTGGTCACTGATTCTTTTGACTTGAGCAAAGTCATGCGAGGCTAATAAAAAACGCATACCAGTATTGGCTAGCTCTGTAATCTTTGATTCGATAAAGAGTGTTGAGTTAGGATCAAGACTTGCTGTGGGCTCATCAAGAATCATCAGTTCAGGATGCATGAGGTAGGCGCGCGCGATGGCTAAACGTTGCTTCTCGCCAGCTGATAATAGGGTTGCAGGTTGATTCTTCAAATGATTTAGTGAAAACACATTCATGGCGTGATTCATTTGGTCATCAGATAAAGATGGGAGTGCATCTTTGAGTAAAAGCAAATTGCCCCAAACGGACATTTTGATAAATGGAGTTTGATGTAAAACCATACTGATGTTTTTGGTAGAGGTATTGATATCAAATGCAGGATCAGTAATTAAACCAGCGATGACCTTTAAAAGAGTGGTTTTACCTGCACCATTGGGGCCAATCACCGCAGTAATTCGATTGCAAGGTAGGGTTGCCTGATCAATCCCCAGAATTGGACGACCCTGCTCAGCCAAATGAATATTTTTGAGAACAATATTAGCCATATTTGCGTTCGGCAGAGGATTTCAAAAAATGGGCAGCAATATTAGCCAATAAGACAATACTTAATAAAACAATGCCAAGCGACAAAGAAAGGGCAAGATCGCCTTTACTCGTTTCGAGGGCGATCGCTGTAGTTAGAGTGCGAGTGTGGTGTGCGATATTTCCGCCAACAATCATTACTGCGCCAACCTCAGAAATGGCACGACTAAAGCCCAATAAAATAACAATCACAAGTGAAAAACGACAGTCCCATAAAATCCATTTCATTTGATGGAACAAGCGCAGATGAAGAGACGTAAAAGTATCCCGATGCGATTGCCAAGCATCAGCAATGATTTGCCTTGAGATCGCTGCAATAATTGGGGTAGTGAGCAAAGTTTGAGCAATAATCATGCCAGTTTTTGTGAACAAAAGCCCAAGATCGCCAAGGGGACCACTACGCGAAAGTAATAAATAAATAAGAACACCAATAATCACTGTAGGGACATTCATGCAGGTATTCAAAATAGTTAGGCACCATTTTTTGCCTGGGAAATGAGCAATCGCTAAAAACGCCCCAAGAGGAAGTCCGATGATGACACCATTGAGTAAAGCGATAGCACTGACCGAAATCGAAGTAAAAGCAATACTCCACACTTCAGGGTCTAGGTTGAAGACAAGGCTAAAAGCTTGATAAAGCGTATCCCACATGATTAGATAATTTGTACTTTAGTGAATTAACAATAATTGCGCTAATGGCAAGTTTAACTCTGATTCATCTTTGGCCGTTATGGGTAATACAGGATGCTTCTTCAATTCGCAATTCATCAGGGATAAGAAGAGCCATAGGCTAAAAGCTATAATTACAGACTCAACTATCGCTGAAGGTCTACACCATATGAATCGTTCAATTATTCAAAAATTCTTTATCGTTATTTGTAGTGTATGTTGCATTTCTTTAACGAATGCTCAAACCAAACTTGGGAATTTACAGATATCTAAACAGATGGCTAGAGCAACAGCACCAGGTCAGTCGATGAGTAGTGCGTATTTACTGATAGAAAATAAAGGTAGTACACCTGATCGTTTACTTACTGTGACTTATAGTCGTGCCAAGGAAGTACAAATCCATGAAATGAAGATGGAGGGTGACAAAATGATGATGCGTCAATTAACTAGCCTTGAAATCCCCGCCAATGGATCGGTTGAATTAAAGCCGGGTGGATATCATTTGATGATGATGGGCGTCCAAGAACCGATCAAAGACGGTGAGCAAGTCAAGATGACCCTACAATTTGAAAAAGCTGGAAAAGTTGACCTTATTTTTCCAGCTCAATCCTTATCGGGTAAACACATGCATTAAAAAACCGCAGAGCGGTTTTTTAATCTTGATCTAAATTTAAATGAAGATCAGTCACAGCTCCAAGACTTGCAGAGCTAGCTAATTTTGCATACTTCGCCAATATGCCACGTGTGTAGCGAGGTTTTGGTTTAACCCATAAAGATCTACGCCTGGCAATTTCATCTTCAGGCAGATTAAGTTGAATGAGAAGTTGATGCGCGTCAATTGTAATAGAGTCACCTTCTTCAATCAGTGCGATCGTGCCACCCATATAAGCTTCTGGAGAAACGTGTCCAACCACCATACCCCATGTGCCACCTGAAAAACGACCATCAGTAATCAGACCAACTGTTTCGCCAAAGCCTTGCCCAACCAAAGCGGCCGTAGGGGAAAGCATTTCGCGCATTCCAGGACCACCTTTAGGGCCTTCATACCGAATCACGACCACGTCACCATGCGTAATTTTGTTTGCCATGATGGCAGCCATCGCATCATCTTCAGAATCATATACACGAGCAGGACCAGTAATACTAGGATTTTTTAAACCACTAATTTTTGCCACACAGCCTTCAGGAGAAATATTTCCTTTCAGAATAGCTAAGTGACCTTCCGCATAAATAGGGTTACTCAGAGGGCGGATGACGTGTTGATCAGATCTTGGGACCGAAGGAACATCCTTAAGAACTTCAGCAATGGTTTTACCAGTAATCGTCATGCAATCACCATGTAAAAGGCCACCATCTAAAAGAATCTTCATGACTTGAGGAATACCACCGGCGACATGAAGATCCGTCGCTAGATATTTACCAGAAGGTTTCATATCAACAAGCACAGGCACCTTACGACGGATTCTTTCAAAATCATCAATCTTCCATTCGACTTCAGCCGCACTAGCAATTGCTAAAAAATGAAGCACAGCATTAGTTGATCCGCCCACAGCCATAATCACGGAAACAGCATTTTCAATAGATTTTTTAGTAATAATGTCACGCGGACATAAGTTGTTTTTGACCGCTTCAATTAAAACTCTTGCAGATTCAGCAGAGCTGAGACGTTTTTCTTCATCGATATTCGACATCGTAGAAGAATACGGCAGGCTCATTCCTAGAGCCTCAAAAGCAGAGCTCATGGTATTGGCTGTATACATCCCACCGCAAGAACCGCTACTAGGGCAGGCATTTTGTTCAACACCTTTGAGATCTTCGATGCTGAGTCGGCCTGACGTAAATTCACCAACAGCCTCAAAAGCAGAAACGATATTAAGTTCTTTCCCTTTATAGTGACCTGGTTTGATGGTTCCCCCATACACATAAATGCTAGGAACATTCGTGCGCGCCATAGCCATCATGCCACCTGGCATATTTTTATCGCAGCCACCAATGACGATTACACCATCTTGCCAAAGACCATTGACACAGGTTTCGATACTGTCAGCAATAACCTCTCTGGAGATCAAGGAATATTTCATACCCTCGGTACCCATGCCCATACCATCAGATATCGTTGGGGTTCCAAAAATTTGTGAATTTGCACCACCAGCCTCGAGAGCATCGACCGCAGCATCTGCGAGCACTTGTAGGCCACTATTGCAAGGGGTAATTGTGGAATGACCATTGGCAACTCCGATCATAGGCTTTTTAAAATCATCTTCTTTGTAGCCCATTGCATAGTACATGGACCGATTCGGAGCACGTGCAACCCCCTCGGTGATATTTCTAGAGCGACGATTGATGGGGCTATTATCTTTTGACATTCAAATCTCCTGCATGATGGATAAAAATACTTTAAACCTCTATTTTGCCGTTATTTCATAAAACTGTCGAAAAAACATTCTGCAAATACAATAGTTCCTATATTTTGAATGATAAGAATTGGTGCCAAGTGGAATCTATTGATGTAGTCGTGATTGGGGCAGGTGCAGCGGGTCTCTTTTGTGCGGGAGTGGCTGGGCAATTAGGCAGATCGTCATTAGTCATTGATCATGCTCAGAAAATTGGTGAAAAAATCCGTATCAGTGGTGGTGGGCGGTGTAACTTTACCAACTTGCTAACCAACCATCAGCACTTTTTATCGATGAACCCGCATTTTGTGAAAAGTGCTCTAGCGCGCTACTCAAGCCAAGATTTCATTGAATTAATCAATAAATACCAAATTGCTTTTCATGAAAAACATCAAGGGCAATTGTTTTGTGACGGTTCCGCCACCGAAATTATTGACATGCTGATGCACGAATGTGAGATAGGTCATGTACAAATACAGCATCCCATGAAGGTTCAAGCCATAGAGGCTTATGATGGTTTATGGAAAGTCAGCACCGAACAAAAGGTCTATTTAAGTAAAAATGTTGTCATAGCGACTGGCGGGTTGCCTGTTCCGGCCATTGGAGCATCTGATTTTGGATTGCAAATTGCTAAGCAATTTGATATAGCGATTATTGAACCACGCCCTGCCTTGGTACCTTTGGCATTTACATCGCAAATATTTTCAGCGATTGAGGATTTTGCAGGTTTGAGTACGAAGGTCAAGATATCAGCTGGTCATGTCAAAGAGCGATACGGAAAAGGGCGGTTTGATGAAGATTTACTCATCACCCACAAAGGCTTATCTGGACCGGCAGTTTTGCAAGCCAGTTCTTATTGGACAGAAGGACAAGCGATCGATGTTGCTTGGGTAGATTCCAAGATTTTTGAAGAATTACTCAATGAAGAATCTTCGCGTTCAAAAACAGTTGATCAACTATTAATTGAGTTTATACCGGCACGTTTAGCAAAAGAATTTGCCAAACAATTAGATTTACACGGTAAAAAATGGGCTGAAGTCTCAAAAACATCGCGACAGCAACTTATTAACCTGATGTGTCATTGGAACGTTAAGCCAGCAGGAACCTTGGGCTGGAATAAGGCAGAGGTCATGTTAGGTGGTATAGATACCAAAGAGTTAGACAGTAAAACCTTAATGTCCCGTAAACATCCTGGATTATTTTTTATTGGCGAATGTGTCGACGTTACTGGACATTTAGGTGGGCACAATTTTCAGTGGGCGTGGTCAAGCGCTTACGCTTGCGCGCACAGTTTAATCAATTAATTGAAGGAAGCAAGAAGCTCGACGAGTTCTTCTAGAGAGTGCACAATCTGGATTTTCTTGAAATGAGACGCATCCATAAAGCCGTCTTGAACACATTGATTTAAAAAAGAAATAAGACCATCGTAGTATCCAGACCAGTTAGCGAGAATGATAGGCTTTTGATGAAAGCCAGTTTGAGCGTTAGCCCATACATCAAAAAGCTCATCTAAAGTACCAACCCCCCCGGGAATAATCACGTAGACATTGGCATATTCATCCATGATTTGCTTGCGCTCTCCCATGGTGGATACGTAATGCACCTTACTGAGGTTTTCTACAAGACCTTCCTTGGCTTGCAGTTGGCGAGGAATGATGCCGATTGCCTCCCCTTGGCTGTCAAGGGCTCCTTGGGCAAGGTTTCCCATTAGCCCGCCGCCCCCGCCTCCAAAAACAAGGACTTGATGCAATTTGGCGATATGTGAGCCCAGAGCGTAAGCCCAAGTAGCAAAAAGAGGATCAGCCCCTAAACGGGAGCCACAAAATACGCAGATATTTTTTTTCATACAAGGATAATCATACAAGACAATTTTTTATTGAGTATTGTCGAAAAATGAATTTAACAAATGAGTTGTTTACAATAGACAAACAATAATTTTTATAGTGAAATTGAACCAAAACCCTAAAACGAGAATAGAGAAATGACCACAAAATTAAATGACACAGCTTTAAAACAATTATTTTTAGATGCAAGAACCGTGCATGGATTTTTACCTGAGGCGGTTTCTGATGAGCAAATCAAAGAAATCTATGAATTAATGAAGTGGGCTCCTACTTCATTTAATGGCCAACATGCACGTTTTGTTTTCTTAAAAAGTGAGCAAGGAAAAGCAAGATTAATGCCAGCTTTGACTCCAGGAAATGTCCCTCAAGTACAAAGTGCGGCGGTAACAGTGATTGTTGCTTATGACACAAGATTTTTTGAGCATTTCGCAACACAATACACAGCATCTAACCCAACAGCCTTTTTTGAGAACAACGCACCATTAGCTGAAGCAACTGCTGCTAGAAACGGAAGTTTACAAGGCGCATATTTGATCATGGCGGTTCGTGCATTAGGTTTAGATTGCGGCGCGATGTCTGGATTTGATATTGGCAAAGTCAATGCGGAGTTTTTTGCCGATGGCCGTTACAAAGCGAACTTCTTGATTAATATTGGTCGTGCAGAACCTTCTTCAATTTGGCCACGTGGTCCACGCTTAGCATTTGATGAAGTTGCACAGATCTTGTAATTGACAGATAAGCCTACCCACTGATGTTGAACTCTATCATGGCCATTAGTCTTGGCGCCTCATTAGGAGCGATATTGAGGTGGGTTTTGGGTTTACTTTTAGATACATGGTCGGTTGCAATGTCGATTGGAACAATTGCTTCCAATCTCATTGGTGGGTACTTGATTGGCATTGCAATTGCCTTTTTTAGCGGTCATCCGGACTTAACCCCCCAATGGCGTTTACTCATTATTACAGGCTTTTTAGGGGGTCTTACTACCTTCTCTTCTTTTTCAGCCGAAGTAACCAGGATGATTCAGGAAGGCCAATTAGGCATTGCGCTCTCAACCGTATGCATACATGTGATTGGTTCTGTATTAATGACATTTTTAGGTATTTACACATACCAACTTTTTAAATAAGAGGATTACATGGCAATTTATCAATTAGGCGATTTAGTGCCGAGCATTCACCCAGACGCATATATTTCTCCAGAGGCAACAATTATTGGTAACGTCACGATTGGCGCTTTTTCTTCAGTATGGCCAGGCGTTGTTATACGCGGGGATAATGACGCGATTACGATTGGCGCTGGCACAAGTATTCAAGAAGGTACGGTATTGCATATCGATGAAGGATGCCCTTTAAAAATTGGTGATAACGTAACAATTGGTCATCAAGCGATGTTGCATGGTTGTACGATAGAAGATGGTGCTCTCATCGGTATTCAGGCAGTTATTCTAAATAACGCTGTGATTGGTAAAAGTTGCTTGGTGGGTGCTGGGGCAGTGGTCACTGAAGGTAAAGAGTTTCCACCGGGATCCTTAATTATTGGGGCACCGGCTAAAGTAGCACGAGAACTCAGCCCAGAAAATATAGCGCGACTAAAGACGAGTGCTGAGCACTATATTGAACGTGCAAGTACATTCAAAAAGACTTTAAAGAAAATCGGTTAAATAAAGGGGATTGTATGATTTTAGAAATCGCAGATATTACGATACAGGCAGGTAAAAATACTGAATTTGATCAAGCAATTGAACGTGGAGTAAGACAAGCAATTGCGAGTGCAAAAGGTTTTAAAAGTTTCAAGATACAAAAGGGTATTGAAAACCCGCAGCGCTATTTGTTAATGATTGAATGGGAAACCTTAGACAATCATATTGTTGATTTTAGGAATTCGCCAGCATTTTTAGAGTGGCGCGCTATTGTTTCCCCATTCTTTGCAGCACCTCCAGCGGTTGAGCATTTCCAATTACTGACTCAGTGATTTCTGCGCGGAGCATTCTCTAAAGGGTGTTCCGCCAAGTCTGGATCTAGTGCGATACGATCATCAAAGACGAAGCATCCACCCTCATAAAAATCTTGGCCGACTTCTTCAAAATATTTGAGGATCCCGCCATCAAGTTGTAAGGTGTTATTTAGGCCTATTTCTTGCATCAAGAGATTCGCTTTTTCACAACGAATTCCCCCCGTACAAAAGCTGACGACTGTTTTATCCTTGAGAAGCCCCACTTGTTCAGAAAGAGCTTTTGGAAATTCGCTAAATTTTTCTAGATTAAAGTGAATCGCATTGGTAAACGTTCCGTATTCGACTTCAAAAGTATTTCTGGTATCTAACAAGACAATGGGTTTGCCTTGATCATCGCAACCTTTGAGAAGCCATTCTTTTAATTGAGTGGCGCTCACGCTAGGGGCTCTTTTTTTATGGGCTTGGATCGTGGGATGATTCATACGGATAATCTCATCTTTGACTTTAACCAACATCTTTTTAAAAGGTTGGTAATCTGACCAGCTATCTTTGGTCACAATATCAGCAAGGGCGGGAAATTGATTTAGCCAAACAAAAAAATCACGGATATGGTTTTCTTGACCAGCTAAAAACATATTGATGCCTTCAGGAGCCAAAATGATCGTACCTTTAAGTTCATTTTTAAGGCATTCGGCCAGGAGTTTATCTCCCAAGATATTCAGATCAGTCAGTTCACAAAAACGATATGTAGAGATATTTAAAAACAAGATCAACCCCTGATTAGAATTTTTCATTGTGGCGTAAAAAACGCCACTGTCCCAATGGTAAGTTGCCTAGAGGAATTTGACCAATACGAATTCTTTTAAGGCCAATGACATGCAAACCAACTAATTCGCACATTCTTCGAATCTGACGTTTACGGCCTTCGCGAAGAACAAAACGCAGTTGATTTTCATTTTGCCAACTGACTTTAGCTGGAAGGAGGGCAACACCATCCAAAGAAAGTCCATGACATAACTGAGAGAGCCCTGACGGAGCTAACTCCCCCTCAACGCGCACTAAATACTCTTTTTCAATGGCGCTATTTTCCCCAATGATTTGTTTGGCAATTCGACCATCTTGCGTGAGGATGAGTAAGCCTGTCGAGTCAATATCAAGCCTACCAGCGGGAGCAAGGCCACGGGTATTAAATTTGGCGTTTTTATCAGCATCTAAATGGGTACGAAAAAAGCGATCTGGAGTAATTAAAGATACAGCTGGCTCATACTCTTTATCCTCATCTAAATGAGAAATAAAGCCAACAGGTTTATTGAGAAGAATCGTTATACGGGCATTTTGGGCTAAAGTCGCTTCTTTTTTGAGCTCTATTTTTTGATTGGGGAAGGCGCGCGAACCCAATTCGCTTACGACCTCGCCATCAACAGTGACAAGACCTTGTTCAATATAAAGATCAGCTTCTCTGCGAGAGCAAAGACCTAATTCTGAGAGTAATTTTGATATACGTATTTTTTCCACACTCCTATTATCAAGCAATCGACACAAGTTCGGCTTAAAATACTTGCTTGAGACAAAATCACCTTTGATTTTTCTTTATCTAACTAGATTGATTATTCTTCATGGCTTTATTCGTAATAAGTGATGCTCAGCTTGCATATGGGCATGTGGATTTACTGGCAAACACCTCTTTTTCACTGGAGGAAGGGGAGCGAGTTGGTTTGATAGGCCGAAATGGTGCTGGAAAATCATCATTTTTGAAGATTATTGCAGAGTTAGAAAAGCCGGACTCAGGCGTCATACAAAAGCAACAGGGTATTAAGATAGCCTATGTTGCTCAAGAGCCCTTATTTTTGTCCACAGATACTGTTTTTGATACCGTAGCTAAGGGCTTAGAAGAAATAAAAGGCTTACGAAACGAATATGAAGCGTTAAGTATGCAAGAGTGGACGGATGAAGTTCAGCACCGCATGGATCAGTTATATAGCCTCATTGATGCCAACCAAGGATGGGCATGGGAGCAAAAGATTGAAGAAGTATTGCATCAGTTGCATTTAGATGGCGATAGAAAAATGTCAGAATTATCTGGCGGAAATAAAAAAAGAGTAGCCCTAGCCCAGGCCTTGGCGACCCAACCAGATGTCTTATTACTCGATGAGCCAACCAATCATCTGGATATGGATTCGATTGAATGGCTTGAGCAATTATTAATTGATATGAATAAGTCATTGGTATTTATTACCCATGACCGAGCGTTTTTAGATAAAGTGGCTACGCGCATTATTGAGCTTGACCGAGGGATTATTCGCAGTTATCCGGGTAACTTTCAATCGTATTTAGGTTTAAAAGAGCGTCAGTTAATGGATGAGTCATTGGCAAATGCTCGGGCGGATAAATTATTGGCGCAAGAAGAGGTATGGATTCGGCAAGGAGTCGAAGCGAGAAGAACCCGAAGTGTTAGCCGGATATCAAGACTTGAGCATTTAAGGGAGCAGCGATCTCAGCGAAGGGAATTGGTGGGGCAGGTCAAGCTAGATATTAATTCCGGACAAAAAACAGGAAAGATTGTCGCGGCCCTTGAAAACGTCTCGTTAGCGTTTGGTGATAAGCAAATTGTGAAAGACTTTACTGCCACAATTCTTAGAGGCGACAAAGTAGGTCTTTTAGGTCCTAATGGAGCTGGTAAATCTACCCTATTAAAAATTATTCTTGGGGAAATTAAGCCTGATCAAGGCGATGTTAAACAGGGTAGCATGATTGAAATTGCGTATTTTGATCAGTTGAGAGAGTCCTTGGACCTTGAAGCCACACTTGAAGATTTTATAAGCCCAGGAAGTGAGTGGGTAGAAATTGGGGGGCAGCGTAAGCATGTCAAAAGTTATCTCAATGATTTTTTATTTTCCCCACAACGCGCACGATCCCCAATCAAGACCTTGTCTGGAGGAGAAAGAAATCGGCTTTTATTAGCAAGATTGTTTGCCAAACCCGCCAATGTTTTAGTGTTAGATGAGCCCACTAATGATTTAGATATTGACACATTAGATTTGCTAGAAGAGTTTTTACAAGACTATAAAGGGACGGTATTTTTGGTTAGCCATGATCGTCAATTTTTAGATAATGTAGTTACCAGCATGATCGCCTTTGAAGGGGATGGTAAATGGCGAGAATATGAGGGGGGCTATGAAGACTGGAAAATACAAAACCAACGCCGATTAGATCAGTTAAAAAGTAAGCCATTAGATGACCAAAAACCCATCAAGGTAGACAAATCTAAACAAGAAACCAACACGCCCAAGAAGAGTGTTAATAAATACCAAAAAGTTGAGCTGGATAAAATTACTATCGAAATTGATCGATTAGAACAAGAGCAGACGGGTATTACACATCAATTAAGTGACGCGAAGATATATGTAGAAAAGCCTCAAGTAGCAAAAGACTTACAAGATCGGGCCCATGAGATACAAAGTCGATTAGATATTCTTATGTCAAAATGGGAAGAAATGTTAGCAAATTAAAAAAATCAGAAGGAGAATGACATGGATCTGGGTATAAAAAATAAAGTAGCTTTAGTATTGGCATCGAGTAAAGGGCTTGGACGAGCCATTGCATGTTCTTTAGCAAAAGAGGGTGTCAAGGTTGTACTGACAGGCCGAAGTGTTGAGCTCTTAGAGGCGACCGCGCAAGAAATAAAGGCCGGTGGCGGCTATGCTTATGTATTGCCTTGGGATCTGCACCAACTCGATCAAATTGATGCCAAAATTACCCAAATTGAAAAAGAAGTTGGTCCTATCGATATTTTAATCAATAACTCTGGAGGGCCACCAATGAGTCAGGCCTTCAATCAGCCGATTGAGTTATGGCAAAGCAACTTCAATCATATGGTTTTGATGATTATGAAAGTAACCGATCGTGTCTTACCCGGGATGAGAGCAAGAAAATGGGGACGTATCATTACCACGACAAGTTCTGGAACAATTGCACCGATTGCTAATTTGGCGATTTCAAATACCTTGCGATTAGCGCTCAATGGTTGGACAAAAACCTTATCGAATGAAGTAGCTAGTGAAGGCATCACCGTTAATATCATTTTGCCGGGAAGAATATTAACAGACCGTATTTTGCACCTTGATCAACAGCGATCAAACAATGAAGGCAAACCACTCGAAGAGGTTACCCAGAAAAGTGTCAGCTCTATACCAATGAAACGTTATGGGACACCTGAAGAGTATGCTGATGCAGCAACTTTTTTAGCGAGCCAGAAGGCCTCATATATCACCGGAACTACTCTGCGAGTAGATGGTGGAAGCTTTGCGGGTCTTTAAAAAAAAGTTTTTTGTAGCAAGTGAATTAGTTTGGCTATTGATTGCACTCGTCGTCTCGGTAACGGCGATAACGAGTGTAACTTTTTTAGCCGATCGGTTACAACAATCATTCTCACAAAACGCGCGCGAGCTCATTGCTGCTGATACGATTGTTCGAGGGGACCAACTACTAGATACAAGCTTTGAGGAAAAGGCGAAAGAGTTAGGTCTACGAACATCGAAGACAGTGATTTTTTCCACGATGATGCGCACGGGAAATGAAAGTAAATTAGTATCACTCAAAGCAGTTTCTGATACATACCCCTTACGCGGTAAGTTGAGCTTAACAATTCCAGGGGCTGAATTAAAGTCTGGACAAGTATGGTTAGATCCACAACTCGCGAGCATCTATCAGATTAAGCTTGGTGATTCCATTACGCTTGGAGAGAAAGAATTTGTTGTTAGTAACTTGATTCTACGAGAGCCTGATCGTGGGGCAAGTTTCATGAATTTTGCTCCACGGGTAATGATGCATGAAATTGATTTATCGGCCACACAGTTATTGGGGCTTGGAAGTCGCGCTTCTTATCGACTATTAGTTGCCACCGAAAAAGTGGGTGAGGCGCGAATGCCTAGTAACAATCCTATCACTGGATTTAACGAATGGGCGAAAAAATATATAGACGATACTCATTTGCGAGGTGTAAGCCTTGAAGATATTGAAAATGGCCAACCCTTACTGAGAAAAACAATCGATCAAGCAAATCGATTTTTATCCTTAGTCGCTTTATTAACCGGGATGGTGGCAGCCGTAGGTATTGCCATTGCAAGTAGGCGGTATGCCAAAAAGCAAATCGTAAGTACTTTAGTGAAACGGTGTTTTGGTGCATCCACCTTACAAATTTTAAGATCAAATATCTATTTGTTTATGAAAATCATGGTGTTTGCTGGTCTTTTAGGAATTCTGTTGGGCTATGGATTACAAGAAATACTCATTAGGATTTTGCAGAACTTATTAGATAAAAATTTACCCAGCCCATCTATTTGGCCAGTAGTATGGGGTTTTTTAGTGGCATTTATTTTAATGCTTGGGTTTGCATTTCCTCCATTAATCGCATTAACTCAAGTTTCTCCGAATCAGGTTTTACGTAAAGACAACATCACATTAAGTTTCAATTATTTCATTACTGCTGGCTTTGGAATATTAAGTTACTGTGTGTTACTCATTTGGATTGCCCATAATTTGCGAATCGGTATCTTGATCCTAGGCGGCTTTGTCGGAGCTTGCTTTATCTATGCATGTGTATCCTATTTCCTTTGCCGTGGGCTTGGAAAAAAACTTGGGAGTAGGATTTCACGCTTATCCGGAATAAGGTATTCGGCTCAGCGGGTCGGAGGCGATCCATCATGGATTAGTTTTCAAATAACTACATTAGGAATTGCTATGCTGGCAATCTTATTATTAATCGTCATCCGCTTTAATGTTTTGGACGCATGGCAAGCAAGTATTCCGCCAGAGGCAAATAATCGTTTTATTTTAAATGTATTACCTGATCAAAAAAATGCAGTACAGGACTTTTTAAAACAAGAATTACGCCAGCCTGATTATGACGCTTACCCAATGATACGAGGAAGATTAACGGCAATTAACCAACGCGCAATTCGAGGGAGTAATTTTGAGGATCAAAATACGCAGCGCCTAGTCGAGCGTGAATTTAACTTATCCTATGCCTCTCATATTCCAGTCAAAAATAAGGTCATTGCTGGAGAATGGTTTGCAAGTTCTGATCCAATGCAAGTATCCATGGAAGCAGGGATGATGAAATCCTTAAAATTAAAATTAGGTGACGAATTAAATTTTGACATTGCAGGTAAAGACTATCGCGTAAAGATTACCTCTGTGAGGAAACTTGACTGGAACTCGATGCGGGTTAATTTTTTTGCCATGATGCCAAGGGAGCTTCTTCAAGATGCGCCACAAAGTTGGATCATGGCATTTCGACAGGAACCAGATCAGCGTATTGATATGGACATCGTGCGTCAGTACCCGAACATTACTGCCTTAAATATTCAGGACTCTATTGCTCAGGCGCAGGATATTTTGTTGCAATTAATCTTTGCTATACAGGTGTTGTTCTTATTTACTCTAATAGCTGGATTCATCGTATTAATTATTTCATTAATTTCTATACAAGAACAAAGAATTCGAGAAGTTGCGATATTAAAAACCTTGGGAGCTGATCAGAAATTTTTAATGCGAGTATGGTTATTTGAACTTCTTTTATGTGGCAGTGTAGCTGGAGTTTTGAGTGGGGCTTTTGCAAGTTTTGCTGGTTGGTACGTATCCAAGGAATTATTAGATATTGAGATGCAATTTCCTTATTGGATTATCTTCGTTGGAATGGTTCTAGGGGTATCGATTAATGGTATGGCTAGTTATTGGTTACGTCAGAAAACCGCACATATTGCGCCAATGATGATCCTAAAATCTTAGGAATTATTTTTTAGGAACTAAGATTAATTTAGTTTTAGTTAGACGATCGGCTAAAGACTGAGCACCGTGCACACTTTTGCGATTAAACAAGCAAGTGAGGGGCCAAAAGAAAAGAACCATACAAAACATTAATTCTATGGTTGGCCAATTCCCAAGCGGCATTAAAAAAACATATTTAAAAATAATATAGACAAGAACCGTTGGAAATAGCCATAGAGATCCAATTGCATATCGTACTAGGGCGTGATTTCTAGATAGAAGTTGTTCATGTTCATCCACCATCTTCACATGCCACGTTTGCATAGCAAGGGTTTGACCAGTATGGGTCCAATACCATGTGAAATAAAGTCCAAAAAGAACATAGACATGAGCAAAAGCAAGCCAGTTTGGGACTTGAATCTTGAAAGCGACACCTAAAATAAGTGAAGGAACGAGATACCCTAGGGCCCATACGCCAACAAGTATGAGCATTTCATACAGGCTCACTGAAATTCGACGACGGATGCTTGGCGCTGGTGAAATAGTTTGCAAAACTGCCCGAGTTTAATTTTTGAGGGATGGGGAATTAACTAGAGAGGGTTTTTTTGTTTTATTTTTTTCTGCAGCTTCCTCAGTCAGCTGTTTTCTCTCTTCAGGAGATAGTTGTCGATATGCTTCCCATGCTTCTGCTTTTTTATCATTAGGAATATTTAAGCTGTTAATAAAATTAGCTCTAGCAACACGACGATCACTTGTGGACAGTTTTGCCCAATCGGACATTCTGGATTTCAGTAGTTCACGATCAGCAGGAGGAAGTTTTTCGTAACGATTGGACAAATGCACCCATTTGTTTCTTTGCTCTATAGAAAGTGAATTCCAATCCTCTTCCAAAGTCGCTAAAGTATCTTTTTGGGTTTTCGTTAAACTGGACCAAGAGGGGCCGTTGGATAGAACTCCTTGGGCAACGCACAGAGGTGTTTGAGAAAGAGTCAAGCTTAGCAATGCAGCTACTAAAAAAATACGTCGACTCATAATGGCGCTTTTAGCCTTTTATTAAAAAATACTTACTGATTGTTACTGATGTCTGGGGCGCGACTCTCGTTTTTAGACTCGACGGGGCGATCTTGAATTACAGTTGCAGAGTCATTAGAAGTTTTGTTCTCTAATTGAGTTTCTTCTTTGGCGGCTTTAATCATGTTTTTCATAAACAATCTGAAGCCATCATCGGCATAGGCATCTGGAGGGACTGAATCAGTCAGAATTGCAGTATCGATATCAGCAATATCGCTAATACGGGCATTCTGCTGCCACTGTGCAATGACAAAAACGAGGGCAAGAACAATAAAAATTGGGCTAACTAGCCTCAAACTAGGTATAAAGCTAAACCGAAAGGACGGTTTAGCAACCGTTGGGCTGCCAATTTTTCGTTGAGATAAGGCAATTTCTCTAGATTTTTCAAGACGTTGTGAAATTTTGGGGGATAAATGGGTCAATTCTTTATCGAGTGAGCGAGCGACAGTCTTGCCAATTTGATCGACATCAAGCTCATCACTTGTCAACGCATGACTCGAAGAAGTGGTTAATAAAGAGAGATTAGGTTGCGATACGTTCATATTCATTAAATTTTAAAAAGTTACCCCAAGTTTCTTTAAGGCTGCTGCAAGAGTTTGACTAGCTCTTGAGCAGTGTGTTTTAACGCTTCCTTCACTACATCCCATAGCAATAGCAGTCTCAGAAATATCCAACTCTTCCCAATAACGCATGAGGAAGGCTTCTCGTTGACGTCTTGGCAACTTTTCTATCTCTTTTTCTAAAATTGTCGATAATTCCATTCTTTCTATTTGCAAGGAGGATTCTTTGCCAAAGCTAGAATCTTCGGAATTTTCAAAAAAGTCTTGAGGATCAATATCATCCCCATCTTCATTTTTACCAAACTTTGAAAACAGAGTTACCCATGTGTTGCGTACTTTTTGACGTCTAAACCAGTCTTTTGTGCAGTTTTGCACAATTCTTGTGAAAAGTAATGGTAATTCTTCAATATTTTTATCACCATAACTTTGCGTGAGCTTAATCATGGAGTCTTGCACAATATCCAAGGCCGCATCTTCATCCCTGACAGAATAAAAAACTTGTTTAAAAGCGCGCTTTTCACTTGCTTTTAGAAAGTCAGATAGTTCTTTTTCAGAGGCCATAGTTTGAATTTTAGACTTCAATTGAAAACTTTTGTAGAAAAAAGGTAAAGAAATGTAATACAATTGTCAGTTCGCTTGTACTAAACCTTTCAAAAGATGGATTGAGAACAATACAAGCAAAGGGTTCAACGTTTGGCCACAAGCAAAACTGAGAGCAGACCAACCAATTTTTTGCCGAAAATTGCAAAGGACTAGAAAGCAAAATGAATACGATAAAAGAAATACCCATTGATTCCGAGAATCAAAACTCCAAAAATCTTCCAGAAATTATTGGCGCAGAAATACTTGTTCGCGCATTAGCCGAAGAAGGCGTTGAATTCGTCTGGGGGTACCCTGGTGGATCCGTGTTGTACATTTATGATGAGATTCACAAACAAGATAAATTTGAACATATTTTAGTTCGGCATGAACAAGGTGCAGTTCATGCTGCAGATGGTTATGCAAGGGCCACTGGTAATGTGGGCGTTGCTTTGGTAACCTCAGGTCCTGGTGTAACAAATGCTGTCACAGGCGTTGCAACCGCTTACATGGACTCCATACCGTTAGTACTGATTACAGGAAACGTTCCATCTCATATGATTGGAGAGGATGCTTTTCAAGAATGTGACACTGTTGGTATTACACGACCGATTGTGAAGCATAATTTTTTAGTCAAGGACGTAAGAGACCTTGCGGTCACCATTAAAAAGGCTTTCCACATTGCTAGAACAGGACGACCTGGGCCAGTTGTTATCGATATTCCCAAAGATATTTCATTTCATAAAACTGCTTACGAGTATCCGAGCTCAGTTGAAATGCGTTCCTATAGTCCAGTATTAAAGGGGCATTCCGGACAAATTCGTAAAGCGGTAAGTCTATTGCGAGAGGCTGAGCGTCCTTATATTTATACAGGCGGGGGCGTCATCTTAGCGAATGCATCTGCAGAATTAAAAGAATTTGCAGAGTTGTTAGGTTATCCCGTAACAAATACCCTCATGGGTTTAGGTGGTTTTCCTGGTACGCACCCAAATTTCTTAGGTATGCCTGGTATGCACGGCACTTACGAAGCTAATATGACAATGCAACATTCTGATGTGGTCATTGCCATTGGTGCGCGCTTTGACGATCGCGTCATTGGTAATCCTGCGCATTTCATGAGTTTGCCTCGTAAAGTGATTCATATTGATATCGACCCTTCAGTGATATCAAAAAGGGTGCGCGCGGATGTTCCTATTGTTGGCAATCTGAAAGAAGTTTTACAAGAAATGATTGCACAATTACGAGCTGCCGGACCATTAAAAAATAAATTAGCGGTAGATGCTTGGTGGCAGCAAATCAATGAATGGCGGAAAACGGATTGTTTGAAGTATGATCGTGATTCACAGATTGTTAAGCCCCAATATGTTGTTGAGACTTTGTCGCAGCTCACACATGGCGATGCATTTATTTGTTCAGATGTAGGTCAGCATCAAATGTGGGCAGCGCAATTTTATAAATTTAATAAGCCCCGTCGTTGGATTAATTCCGGAGGACTTGGCACAATGGGCGTTGGACTGCCATATGCCATGGGAGTAAAAAAAGCATTTCCTAACGAAACAGTTTGTGCAATTACTGGCGAAGGTTCTGTACAGATGTGTATTCAGGAACTATCTACCTGCTTGCAGTATGAAACGCCTATCAAAATCATTTCTTTAAATAATCGTTACTTAGGCATGGTTCGTCAGTGGCAAGAGTTAAGCTACAGCAAGCGTTACTCTCACTCTTACATGGACTCTTTGCCAGACTTTGTGAAGTTGGCGGAAGCCTACGGACACGTTGGCATGAAAATAGACAAGAAATCAGATGTAGAGGGCGCTCTAAAAGAGGCTTTGGCATTAAAAAATAGAACTGTATTTATGGACTTCCAAACTGACCCAACAGAAAATGTTTGGCCGATGGTTCAAGCTGGTAAGGGTATTACAGAAATGATTTTAGGTTCGGAGAATGCGGAATGAGGCATATTATTTCTGTTTTACTAGAAAATGAACCAGGTGCTTTGTCTCGCGTTGTGGGATTATTTTCAGCTCGTGGTTATAACATTGAAAGTTTAACTGTAGCTCCAACGGAAGACGCATCTCTTTCGCGTATGACTATTGTCACGAATGGCTCAGATGAAGTGATTGAGCAGATTACGAAACATTTAAATCGCTTAGTTGAAGTTGTAAAAGTCTATGATTTAAGTGATGGGTCGCATACGGAGCGTGAGCTCATGCTTATCAAGGTTCGTGCAGTCGGCAAAGAGCGTGAAGAAATGAAACGCACAGCCGATATTTTCCGTGGTCGTGTGATTGATGTCACTGATAAGAGTTACACGATTGAGCTAACTGGTGATAGCGCTAAGTTAGATGCATTTATTGAATCAATTGATAAAACAGCCATTTTAGAAACTGTGCGAACAGGAGCATCTGGAATTGGTCGTGGAGAAAGAATTTTACGAGTATAAAATTCGTAAACTGTTGTTGTTGTGCATGATTAAAACGATATTTAAATAGGAATAAAAATGAAAGTTTTTTACGATAAAGATGCTGACTTATCCTTGGTAAAAGGAAAAAAAGTAACAATTATTGGTTATGGCTCTCAAGGTCATGCTCACTCATTAAATTTGCATGATTCTGGCGTAAAGGTCACAGTCGGCTTGCGTAAGAATGGCGCTTCTTGGACTAAAGCAGTGAATGCTGGTTTAGAAGTAAAAGAAGTAGCTGAGGCTGTCAAGGGCGCTGACATTGTGATGATGCTCTTGCCTGATGAGCAAATTGCTGAAGTATATAAAAATGAAGTTGCCGAAAATATTAAGCCAGGCGCTGCCTTAGCTTTTGCTCACGGATTTAATGTGCATTATGGTCAAGTTGTTCCTCGCAATGACGTCGATGTCATTATGATTGCACCAAAAGCACCTGGACATACTGTAAGAAGTACTTACGCACAAGGTGGTGGAGTCCCCCATTTGGTCGCTGTTTATCAAGATAAATCTGGCGCTGCTCGTGATATCGCCTTATCTTATGCAACTGCAAATGGTGGTGGACGTGCTGGCATTATTGAAACCAACTTCCGTGAAGAAACTGAAACTGACTTATTTGGTGAGCAGGCCGTTTTGTGTGGTGGAGCTGTTGAGTTAATCAAGGCTGGATTTGAAACTTTGGTTGAGGCTGGTTATGCTCCTGAAATGGCATATTTTGAATGTTTGCATGAACTAAAATTGATTGTTGATTTAATTTATGAAGGCGGTATCGCTAACATGAATTACTCAATTTCTAACAATGCTGAATATGGTGAGTATGTAACTGGACCACGTATTGTGACGGAACAAACTAAGCAAGTGATGCGTGATGTCTTAAAAGATATTCAGACAGGTGAGTATGCGAAGAGTTTTATTTTAGAAAATCGCGCAGGAGCGCCAACCCTGATTTCTCGTAGACGTTTGAATGCAGAGCATCAAATTGAGCAAGTCGGTGGTAAATTACGTTCCATGATGCCTTGGATTGCTAAAAACAAATTAGTCGATCAAAGCAAGAACTAATTCATGTCTGTATACCAGCA
This sequence comes from Burkholderiaceae bacterium, assembly GCA_947450225.1. Classification (GTDB taxonomy): domain Bacteria; phylum Pseudomonadota; class Gammaproteobacteria; order Burkholderiales; family Burkholderiaceae; genus Polynucleobacter. Next base: position 22,687 of record CANFUO010000003.1, read on the forward strand.
CCCCATTATTGCTAAAGAGGGATGGCCTTATTTGATAGGTCTTGGAATTGTTGCTATTGTCCTGACAAAGTTTTTTGGGGTGTTAATTGCTCTGCCTGTATGGATTGTTTTTCTATTTGTATTACAGTTTTTTCGTGATCCACCACGACTTGTACCCGTCGCGCCGAATGCAGTTTTAGCTCCGGCGGATGGAAAAATTGTTGTAGTAGAGAAGACCTTTGATCCATATGCCAAGAGAGACGCATTAAAAATCAGTATTTTTATGAACGTATTCAATGTCCATTCCAATCGGATTGCGGTTAATGGCAGAATCAAATCAATTGAATATTTTCCAGGAAAGTTTTTTAATGCGGATCTCGACAAAGCATCCCTTGAGAATGAAAGAAATGCAGTTGTTATTGATGCTAATGGACAAGTCATCACCCTTGTTCAGGTTGCAGGATTGATTGCCCGCAGAATATTATGCTATGCCCATGTCGGTGATTTTGTAAAAAAGGGTGAGCGTTATGGATTCATTCGGTTTGGATCCCGGGTCGATGTTTATTTACCACTAGAGTCGGAGCCCCTGGTTTCAGTAGGAGACACTGTTTATGCAACAAGTACACTGCTTGCCATATTGAGTGATTTAGATTCATGAAATCTAGGCCACGTCCAAAGCGGCCTAAGATCTTTAGTCGCTCCAAAATCAATCGTCGCACAAGAAGTATCAATAATGAATTGGCTGTTGATGAACAAGAAGAGTTTATTGTTCGCCCACGGAATAAGGCGATATACCTTCTGCCAAATGCATTTACGACGGGAGCATTATTTTTCGGTTTTTTTGCTATCGTACAAGCCATGAATCAACATTGGGAGGTGGCTTCAATAGCGATATTTTGCTCGTTGATTTTAGATGGCATGGATGGACGCATTGCGCGCATGACAAATACGCAAAGCGCTTTTGGAGAGCAATACGATTCTCTGGCGGACATGGTCTCATTTGGTGTAGCTCCAGCACTGGTTGCTTATGAGTGGGCATTAAAGGGCTTAGGTAAATGGGGGTGGGTAGCCGCCTTTATCTATTGTGCCGGTGCAGCGTTGCGTTTAGCTAGGTTCAATATTAGTACGGGAATTATTGATAAAAAGTTTTTTCAAGGCTTGCCAAGTCCTGCAGCTGCTTCGATTGTTGCTGGATTTGTTTGGTTGGCAGAAGACAATCATTTACCGGTAAACGACGCAGCGATTCCTTGGACGATGTTTTTTTTGACCGTTTATGCTGGTATCACTATGGTATCTAATGCCAAGTTCTATAGCGGCAAGGCATTAGACATCCGTTATAAAGTATCGTTTGGCGTGATGGTTTTTGTTATTTTAGTGTTTGTATTGGTTTCAACTTACCCACCATTGACCATTTTTTGCTTTTTTCTTTTATATGCATTTTCTGGATACGTATTATGGATTTGGGAACGATATAAGAATAATCGGCTTATCAAAATAGCCCATGAACAAGAAAAATGACACAATCACTATTTCGGTGTATAGTAAAAGTATGAATTTCACAGCCAAATCTTTATTACTGCCAAACCTACTAGGACTTGATTTAAAAATCGGGGCCAGTATTAGGGCGCATCAATAAAATAAGATTGAAGCTCACAATACCAGCCCCAGCAAATTTGCTGGGGTTTTTGCTTTAAGGAATCACGTTTTAGGAGAATGAAAATGAATCAAACGACAGAAGACAAAATTATCATTTTTGACACGACTCTTCGAGATGGTGAACAGTCGCCAGGTGCATCTATGACAAAAGAAGAGAAGGTCAGAATTGCACGTCAATTAGAAAGACTCAAGGTGGATGTCATAGAGGCTGGCTTTGCGGCGAGCTCACCTGGTGATTTTGAGGCGATTAAAGCGGTTGCCGCTGCGGTTAAAGACTCAACTATCTGTTCCTTGGCTCGTGCAAATGACAAAGATATCGCCAAAGCAGCTGAAGCGATAGCGGCAGCCAACTCAAAAAGAATTCATGTGTTTCTTGCAACGAGTGAATTGCACATGAAAATGAAATTACGAATGACAAGAGAGCAGGTATTAGAGCAGGCAATTCAATCAATTCGTTATGCGCGCAACTTTACGGATGATATTGAGTTCTCCCCAGAGGATGGCTATCGTTCTGACCCTGAATTTTTGTACCAAGTTCTTGAGGCAGTTATTAAAGAGGGGGCGACTACGATTAATGTCCCTGATACTGTTGGATACGCTATTCCTGAGTTATACGGAGAATTTATATTAGATTTACGTAACAAAATCCCTAACTCTGACAAGGCGATTTGGTCTGTCCATTGCCACAATGACCTAGGGCTTGCCGTTGCGAATTCTTTAGCTGGCGTTCGGATTGGTGGGGCTAGACAAATTGAATGTACCATTAATGGGCTGGGGGAGCGGGCTGGGAATACGTCTCTTGAAGAAGTTGTGATGGCTTTGAAAACAAGAAAAGACTATTTCAACTTAACCGTGGGAACAGAAATCTCTCAAATTGTTTCGAGCTCAAAAATGGTATCTCAAATCACTGGATTTTTGGTGCAACCTAATAAAGCGGTTGTTGGAGCCAATGCATTTGCGCATGCATCCGGTATACATCAAGATGGCGTGTTAAAAGCCAGAAACACCTATGAAATTATGCGTGCAGAGGATGTTGGATGGAGTGCTAATAAAATTGTATTAGGGAAATTATCTGGACGGAATGCCTTTAAACAGCGCTTACAGGAGTTGGGTGTAACGATGGACTCTGAGACCGATATCAACGAAGCTTTTGGTCGGTTTAAGGCCTTAGCTGATCAAAAAAGTGAAATTTTTGACGAAGATATCTTGGCAATAGTCTCTAATGCTGAATTAAGAGATGACACTGATCATTACCGGTTTGTTTCATTGGCACAGCATTCAGAGACAGGAGAGAAGCCACAATCATCGATTGTTTTGCAGGTGGCTGGACAAGAATGTAAAACGATGGCAGATGGTAATGGCCCAGTAGATGCAACATTAAACGCCATTGAAAAACAAGCGCAAAGTGGTGCTGAGTTACTCCTGTATTCGGTGAATGCGATCACGACTGGAACGCAATCTCAGGGGGAAGTTACAGTACGTTTAGCCAAAGGCGGGCGTGTGGTGAACGGTGTTGGAACAGATCCTGACATTGTGGCAGCCTCAGCAAAGGCATATTTGGCAGCATTAAATCGACTGCATGACCCATCGCAAGATAAATTGAATGCCCAGATGACACCATAATGAGTAATTGGAGCCCGAAAATCTATAAAATTAGTGGTTTAAGGTCTTTGATATTGGGGAAAGGTGGGCTTAATTAGGGTTTTTCGTGTGAAAACTTTTAAAAGTAGCCAATTCCTGATAGAATGTATGGCTATCTATATGAAAAGAGATAGAATTTTTTAATCACGGCACTCATGAGGTTTGGTCAAGTTGTAAGGGTCAAGCTTTGGTGTTCGCAAGTAAGGAGCAATAAAATGGCTGTTAATACAGAAGCAAAAGCAGGTATTGTAAAAGAGCACGCTCGTGCAGAAAATGATACTGGTAGTCCAGAAGTGCAAGTTGCGCTTTTAACTGCCCGCATCAATGATTTAACCCCTCATTTCAAAGCAAATTTAAAAGATCACCATAGTCGTCGCGGCTTATTAAAGATGGTTTCTCGCCGTCGTCGTCTTTTAGATTACTTGAAGGGCAAGGATTTAGATCGTTATAAAGTATTAATTGAAAAATTAGGTTTACGTAAGTAAATCAGATATGCCCGCACTTATAAAGCGGGCATTATTGTTTTATCGGTAGTAATAGAGAGTTAAGGTTTATCAAGAAATAAATGGGTATGTGTCATTCCAATGTTGTTGTTAAACATGGGATTAGAGCAACATTGGAATGGCATGCCCTTTCTTGTTCATTTCGGCAATAAATCTCATTCTCTATCGTACGAACGGATTAAATCACCGTCGGTAAGTGACGCAATGATGTTTTGCGTCTAATGTTAATGAATTGGAGAAAAAGATGAGTATGTTTAATAAAGTAACAAAAACGTTTCAATGGGGTAAGCACACAGTAAAAATGGAAACGGGCGAGATTGCAAGACAATCTGGCGGTGCTGTAATGATAGATGTTGATGACACAGTGATTTTAGCAACCGTTGTAGCTGCTAAAAACGCAAAGCCTGGCCAAGATTTTTTCCCTTTAACTGTTGATTACATCGAAAAAACGTATGCTGCAGGAAAAATCCCTGGTGGATTTTTTAGGCGCGAAGGTCGTCCATCGGAAGGTGAGACACTCACTTCACGTTTAATTGATCGTCCGATCCGTCCATTATTTCCAGAAGATTTTTATAATGAAGTTCAGATTGTGATTCACGTCATGTCGATCAATCCTGAAGTTCCTGCTGATATCCCTGCATTAATAGGCGCATCCGCTGCACTAGCGATCTCAGGTATTCCATTTCATGGCCCATTAGGAGCGGCAAGAGTTGGCTATAAAGACGGCGAGTACTTGCTCAATCCGACACGTTCGGAACAGTTAGAGAGCCAATTAGACTTAATCGTTGCAGGCACTCAAAATGCAGTATTGATGGTTGAATCTGAAGCTCATGAATTATCTGAAGAGATCATGTTGGGTGGAGTAGTTTACGGACATGAGCAAGCTAAAATTGCTATTGATGCCATTCAAGAATTAGTGCGTGACGCAGGTAAACCAGAATGGGATTGGAAGCCAGCGCCGAAGAATGAAGAACTCATTACTAAAGTCACAGCTCTTGCCGAGGAAGGCCTTCGTGCGGCATATCAAATTCGTCAAAAGCAAGCTCGTTCTACTGAGTTAAAGCAAGTAACTGCAAAAGTACTCGAGCAATTAGCTGCTGATGGAGATGTAGATGACGTCGCTGTAGGTAATATCTTATTTGGCTTAGAGTCTAAGATTGTTCGCAGCCAAGTTTTAAGTGGTGAGCCACGTATTGATGGACGTGATACAAGAACTGTTCGTCCGATTGAGATTCGTACAGGTGTATTGCCACGTACTCATGGATCCGCTTTATTTACACGTGGTGAAACACAGGCCTTGGTCGTTGCAACTTTAGGAACAGCAAGAGATGAACAAATCATTGATGCGCTTGAAGGCGAATATCGTGACCGCTTTATGTTCCATTACAACATGCCTCCATTTGCCACTGGTGAAACAGGTCGCGTTGGAACCCCTAAGCGTCGTGAAATTGGTCATGGTCGTTTAGCCAAGCGTGCGTTGATACCTGTTCTACCTAAATCAGAAGATTTTGCCTATAGCATTCGTTTGGTTTCAGAAATCACAGAATCAAACGGTTCTTCATCGATGGCATCAGTATGTGGCGGTTGTTTGGCATTGATGGATGCAGGTGTTCCAATTAAGGCGCATGTTGCAGGTGTGGCGATGGGACTCATTTTAGACGGCAACCGTTTTGCAGTATTGACGGATATCTTAGGCGATGAAGATCATTTAGGTGATATGGACTTTAAAGTCGCTGGTACCGCGAATGGTGTAACAGCATTGCAGATGGATATTAAAGTTCAGGGAATTACAAAAGAAATTATGCAAGTAGCTTTGGCGCAAGCTAAAGAAGGTCGTTTGCATATTCTGTCGAAGATGCAAGAATCGATGTCAGTCGTTCGTACTGAGTTATCTGAGCATGCACCAAGAATGGTAACCATTAAGATTCATCCAGACAAAATACGTGAAGTGATTGGTAAAGGTGGAGCAACTATTCAGGCCTTGACTAAGGAAACTGGATGCAGCATTGATATTCAGGATGACGGTACAGTAACGATTGCATCTACAAGTGCAACAGGTATGGAAGAAGCGAAGCGTCAAATTGAAGGAATTACTGCTGAGGCTGAAGTTGGCAAGATCTATGAAGGCCCAGTTGTGAAGATATTGGAATTTGGTGCTTTGGTTAATATCCTTCCTGGCAAAGACGGCTTATTACATATTTCTGAAATTGCCCATGAGCGCGTTAAAGAAGTTAAAGACTTCTTGTCAGAAGGTCAGATTGTTAAGGTTAAATTACTTGCTGCTGATGATCGTGGACGTTTAAAGTTATCGATGAAAGCTTTATCGCCAGAAGAGGGTGGACCTGTTCCGGCCGTTGCTCAGCAGGCTAGTGTTGCAGTTGAAGAGCCTGTGGCTTCCCCAGCAGGTGAACAACCAGCTGACCAGCAGTAATTAATGTTATTGATATGCGCTCCATGCTCATCATCGCGAATTGGAAATTAAATGGTAATTGGTCATTTAATGAAGAGTATGCGAGTGCTTTATCAAATGGCTTAAGAGGTGTTGATTTAACCAGTCGTCAGATTATCATTTGCCCGCCAAGTATTTACTTGCAGCAAATGAATGGTTTATTGGTTGACCAAGAAATTTATTTGGGTGGTCAAGACCTATCTGACGAGACTGCTGGAGCATTTACTGGAGAAATTTCTGGTGTCATGCTCAAAGAGTTTGGATGTCGATATGTTTTGGTTGGTCATTCTGAGAGACGCTTGAAGTATCAAGAGTCAAATGAATTGATCGTTAAAAAAGCCTTAAATGCTATCGCAGCAGGCCTAAAGCCTGTAGTTTGTATTGGTGAAACACAAGAGCAGCGACAAAGTTTGCAGGCTGAGAAGGTATTATCTGAGCAGATGACTGCACTTATAGACGGATTAGGTCAACAAATTGAGCAGATTGTTTTGGCCTATGAGCCTATTTGGGCAATTGGAACCGGACAAACGGCTAGTGCCCTGCAAGCTCAAGAAGTGCATGCATTGTTAAGGGGTATGCTTGAGAAGGTAAGTCCATTAGTTGCTCAAAACATGCAGATTATTTATGGTGGAAGTGTGAAGGCTGAAAATGCCGAAGAGTTATTAAGGATGTCCGATATTGATGGTTTATTGGTAGGTGGAGCATCCTTAGTGGTTGCAGAATTTTTATCTATTTGCACAGCAAATAGAGCTACATAGGAAAGGTGGTAAAAATGGAATGGTTAAAAACTGTACTCATGGTTGTGCAAATTATTTCAGCAATTGGAATTATTGGGCTTGTTTTGGTGCAACAGGGCAAAGGGGCTGATATGGGAGCTGCTTTTGGTTCTGGAGCTTCTGGAAGTATTTTTGGGGCAACTGGGTCGTCTAATTTTTTATCTAGAACTACAGGAATCTTAGCTGCTGTATTTTTCTTGTCGACTTTATCGATTAGTTATGTAGGGACTAAGCATGAAAATGACGCAGGAGTCTTATCCAAGTCGACTACAGTGACTACTCCAGAGAAGGCTGTAAAAGACGCAGAAAAAGAAGCCGACTCTAGTGTAGGGTCTTCCGTACCAAAATAAAGAATAAAAGAAAGAAATTATTTTGCCCTTATGTACCAAAAGGGCTAAAATAACACCTTGATTTACAGATGCCGTCGTGGTGGAATTGGTAGACACGCTATCTTGAGGGGGTAGTGGCCTATGGCTGTGCGAGTTCGAGTCTCGCCGACGGCACCAAGTTTTATTTCTGTCATTAAATATGCTCTACAATCTTACTTGTGAATATGTAATTTTTTTGACATAAATAAATTGTGGAACAAAATTGAACCTCGGTAACTATCTCCCAGTCTTTTTATTTATATTGGTCGGCATAGGCGTTGGCCTTGTACCGATGGCGCTAGGTAAGCTTCTTGGGCCATCAAATCCTGACCCCGAAAAAATATCCCCTTACGAATGTGGATTTGATGCATTTGAAGACGCACGAATGAAGTTTGACGTTCGTTACTATCTTGTTGCGATTTTATTTATCTTATTTGATTTAGAGACTGCATTTTTATTTCCGTGGGGAGTAGCACTCAAGGAAATAGGATGGGCTGGATATTTATCGATGATTGTTTTTCTGTTGGAATTCGTGGTTGGGTTTGTATATATTTGGAAAAAGGGAGCTCTTGACTGGGAATAGTTAAGAGCCAATAAAAAAAGATATGGCGCTAGAAGGTTTATTAAAAGAAGGTTTTGTCACGATGTCAGCAGATAAGCTGATTAACTGGACGAGAACTGGTTCGTTATGGCCAATGACATTTGGTTTAGCTTGTTGTGCTGTAGAAATGATGCATGCAGGAGCTGCTAGGTACGACTTGGATCGTTTTGGGGTTGTTTTTAGACCTTCACCACGCCAATCTGACTTGATGATTGTGGCCGGTACACTCTGTAATAAAATGGCACCAGCGTTGCGTAAAGTGTATGACCAAATGCCTGAGCCACGCTGGGTTTTATCGATGGGATCATGCGCTAATGGTGGCGGGTACTATCACTACTCTTATTCTGTTGTAAGAGGGTGTGACCGTATTGTTCCTGTTGATGTCTATGTTCCAGGATGTCCCCCAACTGCAGAAGCTTTGATGTACGGGATTATTCAATTACAAGCCAAAATACGACGTACTTCGACCATTGCTAGAAAAGAATAGTATCAATGATGAATGAAAGCCTTGTTCTACTTCAACAACAACTAGAAAAATCCTTTGGTAGCTTTGCCAAAATTGATGCGCGACTTAATGAATTAACGATGACAGTCCCTGCTGAGCATTATTTAAAAACGGCTACACAATTACGGGATGAACCTGCATTTGCTTTTGAGCAGTTAATTGATCTATGTGGTGTGGATTACCAGTCATACGGTGACACAGTTTGGTCGGGACTACGTTTTGGTGTGGTTTCTCACTTGCTATCAGTGAGTAAAAACTGGCGTGTTCGTTTAATTGTATTGGTGAGTAATGATGATTTCCCCGTGATTCCAAGTTTGATGAATGTTTGGAGTTCTGCGAATTGGTATGAGCGAGAGGCTTTTGATCTCTTCGGTATTATTTTTGAAGGCCATGATGATTTAAGAAGAATTCTGACAGATTATGGATTTATAGGTCATCCATTTAGAAAAGATTTCCCAGTGTCAGGTCAAGTTGAAATGCGCTACGACCCAGAACAAAAACGGGTCATTTATCAACCCATAACAATTGAACCGCGTGAAGTCATACCGCGCATCATTCGTGAAGAAAATTACGGGGCTTGATATGGCAGAAATTAAAAATTACACCCTGAATTTTGGCCCCCAGCATCCTGCAGCGCATGGCGTACTCCGTTTGGTATTGGAGTTGGATGGTGAAGTGATTCAGCGTGCTGACCCGCATATTGGTTTATTACATAGAGCTACTGAGAAACTTGCTGAAACGAGAACCTGGGTACAAAACGTGCCCTATATGGATCGTTTAGATTATGTTTCCATGATGGCCAATGAGCATGCGTATGTGATGGCAATAGAAAAATTATTGCAGATTGAGGTTCCTGAGCGGGCGCAATATATTCGTGTCATGTTCGATGAAATTACGCGACTTCTCAATCACTTATTGTGGATTGGATGTCATGGTTTAGATGTAGGGGCGATGGCTGTTTTCTTGTACGCATTTAGAGAGCGTGAAGATTTATTTGATATGTATGAGGCAGTCTCAGGTGCGCGTATGCATGCTGCATATTACCGACCAGGTGGCGTTTATCGTGACTTACCTGACCAAATGCCGCAGTACACCGCAAACAAAATACGTGGTGAGAAGGCCATTAAGAAAATCAATGAAAACCGAACAGGTTCTTTATTAGATTTCATTGAAGACTTTACCAATCGTTTCCCAAATTATGTTGATGAATATGAAACGCTCCTTACGGATAACCGTATCTGGAAGCAACGTTTAGTTGGTATTGGAGTGGTTACACCTGAGCGTGCTTTGCAACTTGGGTTTACAGGTGCAATGTTAAGGGGTTCAGGTATCGAGTGGGACCTTCGTAAAAAGCAGCCTTATGAAGTGTATGACAAATTAAAATTTGACATACCTGTTGGCGTGAATGGCGATAGTTATGATCGTTATTTAGTTCGGGTGGAAGAGATGCGCCAGTCGAATAATATTATCAAGCAGTGTATAACTTGGTTAAGAGCTAATCCAGGGCCGGTCATTAGTGACAATCATAAAATTGCTGTCCCAAATCGTGTGGATATGAAGTCCAACATGGAAGAGTTGATCCATCACTTTAAATTATTTACTGAGGGAATTCATGTGCCGCCGGGCCAAGCCTATGCTGCAGTTGAGCACCCTAAGGGCGAGTTTGGGATCTATGCAATTTCAGATGGCGCAAATAAGCCATACCGATTAAAAATTCGTGCCCCAGGATTCCCACACTTAGCAGCGTTAGATGAAATGGCTAGAGGGCACATGATTGCTGATGCAGTAACCATTATTGGAACGCAAGATATTGTGTTTGGCGAAATAGATCGTTAGGAAAAAAGAGATGCTGTCGGAAAAATCTTTAAAAGAAATTGCGCGTAATGTAGCCAAGTACCCTGCTGAGCAGAAACAATCAGCGGTAATGGCTGCTTTAGCAGTGGCTCAAGATGAGTATGGCTGGTTATCAGCTGAGGCGATTGCAGAAGTTGCACAAATTTTAGAAATGCCGGCGATTTGGGTTCAAGAAGTTGCGACCTTTTACAACATGTACAACACTGCACCCGCTGGAAAATTTAAATTATCAGTATGCACAAACTTACCTTGTGAGTTATCTGGTGGCAAAAGAGCGGCTGAATATTTAAAACAAAAATTAGGCATTGGCTTTGGTCAAACAACATCATGTGGAACATTTACTCTGGTTGAAGGGGAGTGTATGGGCGCTTGTGGAGATGCGCCAGTCGCTTTGATCAATAACAAAACAATGTGTAGTTGGATGACCAACGACAAGATAGATACTTTATTAGAAGAATTAACTGCAAGTGCGAAAGTGACAGGTTAGAACAATGACTTCATTACACGATTTGCATATTAACCCTTTAATACTTGCTAATTTGAATGGCTCTAATTGGCATTTGCAAGATTATGTGGCGCGCGGCGGATATGCCTCTTTAAGAAAAATTATTGAAGATAAATTACCTCAAGATCAAGTGATTGCTACAGTTAAAGCATCTGGTTTAAGAGGGCGCGGGGGAGCGGGTTTCCCGACAGGTTTGAAGTGGAGTTTTATGCCACGTCAATTACCTGGTGATAAATATTTGGTTTGCAACTCAGATGAGGGGGAGCCGGGCACTTTTAAAGACCGTGACATTTTGCGCTATAACCCGCATGCTCTTATTGAAGGAATGACCATTGCAGCTTATGCGATGGGCATACCCGTTGGATATAACTATATCCATGGTGAAATTTGGCGTGAATATGAAATCTTTGAGCAGGCTTTAGAAGAAGCGCGCGCTGCTGGATATTTGGGCGACAAGATCATGGGCTCAGATTTTTCATTTGAGTTACATGCACACCATGGCTATGGAGCTTATATCTGTGGAGAAGAGACAGCATTGCTTGAGTCCTTGGAGGGTAAAAAGGGTCAGCCACGTTTTAAACCGCCATTCCCAGCGAGTTTTGGCTTGTATGGAAAACCCACGACCATTAACAACACTGAAACTTTTGCGGCAGTGCCATTTATTTTCTCAATCGGCGCTGATAATTATGCAAAGTTAGGTAAACCTAATAATGGCGGCACCAAAATATTCTCCATATCTGGAGATGTAGTGCGTCCTGGCAATTATGAGATTCCTCTTGGGACCTCATTTGCTAAGTTATTGGAATTAGCTGGAGGAATGCGTGACGGTAAGAAAATTAAAGCTGTTATTCCTGGTGGATCCTCTGCGCCAGTGATACCTGGTGAAATGATGTTAGCTACAGATATGGACTATGACAGTATTGCTAAAGCTGGATCGATGTTAGGTTCTGGAGCAGTGATTGTGATGGATGAGACGCGCTGTATGGTGAAGTCTTTATTGAGACTATCTTACTTTTACCATGAAGAATCTTGTGGACAATGCACCCCTTGTCGAGAGGGGACCGGATGGTTGTGGCGGATGGTCAATCGCATTGAACACGGGCAGGGACGTCCTGAAGATTTAGATTTACTCAATGATGTTGCTGGCAACATCATGGGAAGAACCATTTGCGCCTTAGGTGACGCCGCGGCTATGCCTGTTCGGGGTATGCTCAAGCATTACATGAGTGAATTTGTATATCACGTCGAGAACAAACGTTGTTTAGTTCCGCAGTACGTTTAATTATTTAAGATCAAGGTGAGTAAGAAGAATGGTTGAAATTGAGATTGATGGCAGATTAGTCGAAGTCAAAGAAGGCTCAACGGTCATTCAAGCCGCGCAAAGTATTGGCACGTATATTCCCCATTTTTGTTATCACAAGAAGTTATCAATTGCGGCTAACTGCAGAATGTGTTTAGTTGAAGTTGAAAAAGCACCTAAGCCAGTACCAGCATGCGCGACCCCCGTTAACAAGGGCATGAAGATTTTTACGCGGTCTGAAAAAGCAATTAGTGCCCAAAAATCTGTCATGGAGTTTTTACTCATTAATCATCCTTTAGATTGTCCAATATGTGATCAAGGTGGAGAGTGTCAATTACAAGATTTAACGATGGGCTATGGAAAGTCAAGCTCACGATATCAAGAAGAAAAAAGAGTTGTTTTCCATAAGAATGTGGGCCCACTGATTTCTATGGAAGAAATGAGTCGCTGTATCCATTGCACAAGATGCGTACGTTTTGGACAAGAAATTGCTGGCGTGATGGAACTTGGCATGCTTGGACGAGGTGAGCACTCAGAAATCACCTCATTTGTTGGCCAAACAGTGGACTCGGAAATGTCTGGAAACATGATTGATATTTGCCCGGTGGGAGCGTTAACAAGCAAACCATTTAGATACGCAGCGAGAACCTGGGAATTAGGTAGGAAAAAATCGCTTAGCCCACATGATTCAATGGGAAGTAATACGATTGTGCAAACCAAATCAGAGCGTGTGATGCGCGTTGTGCCTCTTGAGAACGAGGCAATTAATGAATGTTGGATATCTGATAAAGATCGCTACTCCTATGAAGGATTAAATAGTGAAGATCGTCTACAACAGCCTTTAATTAAACAAAATGGTGAGTGGATTGAGACAGATTGGCAGTCAGCGCTAGAGTATGTTGCTAGTGGGTTATCTGGCGTGAAAGCTGACCATGGAGTGCAATCAATCGCTGCAATAGCCCATCCGATGACAAGCGTTGAAGAGTTATTTTTATTACAAAAATTAGTTAAAGAATTAGGCTCTAACTTTATTGAAACCCGTTTGCGACAAGTAGATCCTGTAAACGATCTCACAGCACCATGGTTAGGGCGACCTATTGCGGAACTAGAAAAGTTGGACAGGGCTTTAGTGGTAGGTAGTTTCTTCAGAAAAGATCATCCTTTATTAGCCACTCGTTTACGTAAAGCAGCAAAAGCCGGCTTGCAACTTATGCGCCTTGATAGTGGCGCAGATCAATGGTTGATACCAGCACAAGCGATTGCACTTGCACCTTCAAAATGGTTGAGCGAGCTTCAGTCGATTGCCATGGAGATCGCAAAGGCTCAATCAGTTAATCTGCCATTTAATATCACCAGCACTTCAGAACAAGCAAAAGTATTTGCACAGTTACTATTAAGTGGCGAACAGAAATCGATCTTCATAGGCAATACTGCATTAGCGCATCCACAAGCGAGTCAAATCATTGCATGGTCACAGTGGATTGCTGATCAAACAGGTGCACAACTTGGATTTTTGGGGGAGGGAGCTAATTTTGTTGGATCAACATTAGTTGGTGCAACTTCTTCGGGAATCAATACCCTGTTAGATGGCAGTAAAAAGGCCGTTGTCTTATATCAAGTAGAACCCCTTGCCGATTTACCAAACCCTGTTCTAGCTCAAGCAGCATTATTAAAAGCGCAAACCGTGATTGCGGTGAGCTCATTTATATCGGATGATTTACTTGATTTGGCGGATGTGATATTGCCAATAACGCCATACTCTGAGCAAGCTGGGACATACATTAATATTGTTGGTGATATGCAGACAGTACAAGCATCCGTTCGTCCTCTTGGACAAGCCCGTCCGGGATGGAAGGTATTGCGAGTATTAGGAGACTTACTCAAATTAGATGGTTTTCAATTCAACGCAGTTGATGAAGTTACCAATGCTGCTTTAGGTGGACTAAATGTAACGACAGCACTTTCAAATCGAACACAAACCACACTTGAAATGGGGCCAGCGTCCATGAGTATGGATATTGAAAGAGTTGCTGACCTAGCCAGTTACTTTACTGACCCTATTGTACGAAGAGCGCAATCCTTACATCTCACTGTAGATAGCAAAAATGCACATAGGGCAGGAATTCCTAGTGGATTATTTGAACAGTTACAGTTAAAAGAAGGTGACGCAATCAAGGTTTCTCAAGGCGAACATTTTGTTGTACTGCCTGCTACATTACAAAAAGGATTAGCACAAGGCGTAGTCAGAATTGCAAGTGGGACACCTGCTAGTGCGCTTTTAGGAGATTCTTTTGGCCCTTTAGTCGTGGAGCGTGCTTGACATGATTGAAACAATAACAACTCAAGGTGAAGCATTCTTTGGTCCAGCATGGCCAGTGATATGGGCACTAGTGCGAATCGTCATTATTGTTCTGCCGATGTTTGGATGTGTTGCGTACCTTACTTTATGGGAACGTAAATTAATTGGTTGGATGCATACACGGTTGGGGCCAAATCGTGTAGGTCCGTTAGGTTTATTGCAGCCGATTGCAGACGCACTTAAGCTCTTATTAAAAGAAGTGATTCAACCGATTCGCGCCAATAAGGTACTTTTTATCGTTGGGCCTGTTATGGTGATTGCACCAGCATTTGCCGCATGGGCGGTAGTACCTTTTCAAGATGGCATGGTACTTGCTGATGTCAATGCAGGGTTGTTATATGTTATGGCAATTACCTCGGTGGGTGTTTATGGGGTTATCTTGGCAGGGTGGGCATCTAACTCTAAATATGCATTCCTTGGTGCGATGCGAGCCTCTGCGCAAATGGTGTCATATGAAATCGCGATGGGATTTGCTTTGGTCACCGTATTGATGATCACCGGCTCCTTAAACCTAGGTGATATTGTTAAATCACAATCGCAAGGCTTTTTTGCCTCTCATGGGATTAATTTCTTATCCTGGAATTGGTTGCCACTACTCCCCATGTTTGTCATTTACTTTATATCTGGAGTAGCGGAAACGAACCGCCATCCATTTGACGTAGTAGAAGGTGAGTCTGAGATTGTGGCGGGTCACATGATTGAATATTCAGGAATGGCTTTTGCGATGTTCTTCTTAGCTGAGTATGCCAACATGATCTTGATTACAACCATGTGCGCTACATTATTCTTGGGTGGTTGGTTGCCAATACTTGATTTACCCATCTTAAGAGACATTCCAGGATTCTTTTGGTTATTTGCTAAAACCTTCATACTTTTATCAGTATTTATATGGTTACGAGCATCATTACCCCGGTACCGTTATGACCAGATTATGCGCTTAGGTTGGAAAGTATTTATTCCATTATCCGTATTTTGGGTAGTGGTTGTTGGCGCATGGATTGTTTCCCCATGGAGTGTTTGGAAATAATGAACCTTTACACAACAGGAATTACTTATGTTAAATAATGTCCGTGAATTTTTAAACAGCTTACTTCTTAAAGAAGTGTTTAAGGGTATGAGTCTTACAGGTCGTTATTTGTTTGCGCCTAAAACCACAGTTCAATACCCCGAAGAAAAAACACCAATGTCACCTCGCTTTAGAGGATTACATGCATTGCGTCGATATCCGAATGGAGAAGAGCGCTGTATTGCTTGCAAAATGTGTGAAGCAGTGTGCCCCGCTATGGCGATTACCATTGAATCTGATTTAAGAGAAGACGGCACGCGCCGCACATCACGATATGACATTGATTTAACTAAATGTATATTCTGTGGTTTTTGTGAAGAAGCCTGTCCAGTCGATGCCATTGTAGAGACCCATATCCATGAGTATCACGGCGAGAAGCGTGGGGATTTGTACTTTACAAAAGACATGTTACTAGCAGTTGGTGATCAGTTTGAAAAAGAAATTGCCACGAACAAAGCTGCCGACGCAAAGTATCGCTAAGAATAAATTTATGAATATTAATCCAACTTTATTATTTTTTTACGGCTTTGCTGCAGTGCTAGTTATTTCAGCGCTGAAAGTCATTACCGCCAAAAACCCAGTACATGCTGCCTTGTTTTTAGTTTTGGCATTTTTTAATGCAGCGGGCATCTGGATGTTATTAGAGGCGGAGTTTTTATCAATAGCACTCATACTGGTGTATGTTGGAGCTGTTATGGTCTTATTCCTATTTGTGGTGATGATGTTAGATTTAGATATAGAGCATTTACGAAGTCAGTTTAAACAATTTATACCGGTGGCATCCTTGGTTGGAGCTCTGATAGTTGCAGAGATGACTTTGGTGTTGGTAAGAGGCTTTGTTGGAACGGTTAACCCGCTACCAAAACAAACACCGGAAGGTGAGAGTAATTCCATGAGTCTTGGAAAGATGATTTATGGCGATTATGTATTTAATTTCGAAATTGCTGGAATTATATTGTTGGTGGCAATTGTTGCTGCAGTAGCACTGACGCTCCGTCGCCGCAAAGACCATAAAACGCAAGACATTGCAGCGCAAATTCGCGTCAAACCTGCTGATCGAATTCGGATTGTTTCGATGGAATCAGAAAACGACCACCGTCAGACTGGGAAAAAATCATGATCACATTGGCCCACTATTTAGTCTTGGCGGCGATGTTGTTTGCCATTGGTATTATTGGTATCTTTTTAAATCGTAAGAACATCATTGTTTTGTTGATGTCGATTGAACTCATGTTGCTTGCTGTTAATACTAATTTCATCGCATTTTCCCATTACTTAGGTGACATGCTAGGTCAAGTATTTGTCTTCTTTATTTTGACCGTAGCAGCAGCTGAAGCGGCGATTGGATTAGCGATCTTAGTGATTCTGTTCCGTAGTAGTGATACGGTCAGTACAGAAGATCTTGGACAGTTAAAAGGTTAATAGGGCTACCCCACAGAAAACATCATGACGTCAACTTTAAATCCCAACCTATTAATATTGATCCCACTTGCACCATTATTTGGCGCAATGCTGACTGGTTTTTTTGGAACCCGGTTTATGGGTAATCATTTGAGCCGAACAACTTGCCACCGTATTGCTATTTTAGGAGTGGCGATTGCTTGTGGATTATCTATTTATGTATTAACGCAGGTGATGGCTGGCGCGCGCTTTAATGGCAACATTTATGAATGGATGCGCTTTGGCGATGAGTTGATTTTACCGATTGGATTTTTAATTGATCCACTATCAGCCATGATGATGGTCGTCGTGACATTTGTATCCCTCATGGTTCATATTTATACCATTGGCTATATGCACGAAGATGAGGGTTATAACCGCTTCTTTTCCTACATTTCGCTGTTCACTTTCGCGATGTTGATGTTAGTCATGAGTAATAACTTCTTGCAACTCTTCTTTGGATGGGAAGCGGTGGGATTGGTTTCTTATTTGTTAATTGGCTTTTGGTATACGAAGCCAACTGCTATTTTTGCCAACATGAAAGCATTTTTAGTTAATCGCGTTGGTGATTTTGGATTTATTCTTGGGATTGGACTGATCTTTGCTAATACTGGAACTTTGGATTACCAGAGTGCCTTTGGACAAGTAGAAAATATTGCAGCCCAAACACTTCCCGGCACAACTTGGGGGCTGATGACAGTTACTTGCATATGTTTATTTATTGGAGCGATGGGTAAGTCTGCGCAATTTCCATTACATGTATGGTTGCCAGACTCCATGGAAGGACCGACACCCATTTCTGCATTGATTCACGCTGCGACCATGGTCACAGCCGGTATTTTTATGGTTTCAAGAATGTCACCATTCTTTGAGTTATCGGACACAGCCCTATCATTTATCTTAATCATTGGCTCAATTACGGCATTGTTTATGGGCTTTTTAGGGATTGTGCAAACGGATATTAAGCGAGTTGTTGCGTATTCAACACTATCTCAATTAGGTTATATGACAGTAGCACTCGGCGTATCTGCTTACCCGGTTGCTATCTTCCATTTAATGACCCATGCTTTCTTTAAAGCCTTACTATTTTTAGGCGCCGGAAGCGTGATTATGGGCATGCACCATGACCAAGATATGCGCAACATGGGTGGATTAAGAAAGTACATGCCTATTACATGGATAACATCACTGATCGGAAGCTTAGCCTTGATTGGTACACCTTTCTTTTCAGGATTCTATTCGAAAGACTCCATTATCGAAGCCGTAGCTGAAAGCCATATTTATGGATCAGGATTTGCGTATTTTGCAGTGATGGTTGGTGTATTTGTCACAGCGTTTTATTCTTTTAGAATGTACTTTTTAGTCTTTCATGGCAAAGAGAGGTTTGGTCAAGCCCACGATGACCACCATCACGACCATCATGAAGAACATCACGGTTTAGCGCCAGGTCAAAAGCCTCATGAATCACCATGGGTGGTTACACTGCCATTGATTTTATTGGCGATACCTTCCGTATTTATTGGTTATCTTGCTATTGAGCCTATGTTGTTCGGTGGATTTTTTGATGGCTCAATCGCTATCGATTTAAATGAACACCCAGCAATGGAAGAATTGGAGAGTGCTTTCCATGGCGCATTTAATATGGCGATACATTCCTTAACGTCTCCTGTTTTATGGCTTGCTATAGGTGGGGTAGTAATGGCAGCGATTTTCTATTTAGTTAAACCCGAGATTCCTGCTAAGCTTGCGCAAATCTTTGCACCGCTGAAGAAAGTGTTGGATAACAAATATTATTTAGATGACTTGAATCAAGCAGTATTTGGACGTGGCGCACAAATCCTCGGCAATGGATTTTGGAAGGGTGGCGATCAAGCCGCCATTGACGGATTCATCGTTAACGGCAGCGCCAAAGTGGTTGACTGGCTCTCTAAATTAGTACGACATTTTCAATCCGGATATTTATATCACTACGCATTTGCCATGATTATTGGTGTAGTTGGTTTAATTGCATGGATTCTTTTCACCCATCTAGGTTCAATTCAATAAGCGGCCATTTATGATTTTATCTTTAGCAATTTGGATGCCGATTGTGTTCGGATTAATTATTCTGGGCAGTGGTTCAGACACAAATAAAGCATATGTTCGGTGGATGTCTTTATTTGCCGCGACCTTGAGTTTTATTATTACTTTGCCACTAGTGATTGATTTTGATACTACTAATGCTGGTATGCAGTTTGTAGAAACTATTCCCTGGGTAGCGCGCTATGACATGAACTATCTTTTAGGTGTAGATGGTATATCCGTATGGTTTGTCGTATTAACTGCTTTTATTACAGTGATTGTTGTTCTCGCAGGTTGGGAAGTGATACAAGATCGCGTTTCTCAATACATGGCGGCATTCCTCATCCTGTCTGGATTAATGATTGGCGTATTTTCCGCGTTAGATGGCTTATTATTCTATGTTTTCTTCGAAGCCACACTCATACCGATGTACATCATCATTGGCGTATGGGGTGGGAAGAATAGAATTTACGCCGCTTTTAAGTTTTTCCTGTACACATTACTTGGGTCATTATTGACGCTGATTGCAATCTTGTATCTTTATAACGCAACTGACTCATTTAATATATTAGAGTGGCACCGTGCGCAACTCAGCTTTAAAGAACAAATACTGTTGTTCTTTGCCTTCTTAATGGCATTTGCAGTAAAAGTACCAATGTGGCCCGTCCATACTTGGTTACCGGATGCTCACGTTGAGGCTCCAACAGGTGGCTCGATTGTTTTAGCAGCGATCATGTTAAAGCTAGGTGCTTATGGATTCTTAAGGTTTTCGTTGCCGATAGCACCAGACGCTAGCTTATATTTAGGACCATTCATTATTACCCTGTCATTAATTGCGGTGATTTATGTCGGCTTAGTGGCGCTCGTACAAAAAGATATGAAAAAATTGGTGGCTTATTCATCGATTGCCCACATGGGTTTTGTAACTCTTGGATTTTTTATCTTTAATCAGATGGGACTAGAGGGCGGTATCATTCAAATGATCTCTCATGGATTTATATCTGGAGCTATGTTCTTCTCGATTGGTGTCTTATATGACAGGATGCATACCCGTGAAATAGCCCACTACGGTGGCGTAGTCAATAAGATGCCACGATTTACAGTATTTGCAGTGTTATTTGCGATGGCCAATTGCGGTTTACCTGCAACGTCTGGATTCATTGGCGAGTTCATGGTGATTTTAGGCGCAATTGACTATGACTTCACTATAGGATTATTGGCCTCTACAGCATTAATACTTGGAGCGGCATATTCACTATGGATGACCAAGCGGGTATTTTTTGGTGCGGTGACTAATGACGAAGTAGCGCATTTAACGGATATTAATGCACGAGAATATCTCATTCTTGGAATATTAGCGATATTAACGATTGGTATGGGGGTTTATCCAAAGCCATTTACGGATATTATTCATCCAGCGGCTCTTGAATTACTCAAGCACGTTGCCATGACTAAGATATAAAGAACTGGAACTAGCATGCAAGCAATCGATCTTATTGAAATTTTCCCCGAGTTAATATTATTACTCGTGATTTGTTTTATCTTGTTAGTGACACCTTTTCTTAAAGAGACAGAGGTCAACGATGAGGATGTGTTTTTCACGCCATCAGCAGCTGGTGTTGCCTATCAAATCACTATTTTGACTTTATTAGGTTTGGCGATCATGTTTGCCATGCGGGTCGGTGATGCCCCATTAAGAATCATGAATGGTTTATATATCATTGATCCATTTTCGAATGTATTAAAAAGTGTATCTTCAATTGCAGTGATGATTACACTCATCTATTCCAAGCAGTACTTGATGGATCGTCAGCTCTTTAGAACAGACTACATGGCATTGGTTTTATTGGCTTTACTAGGCCAGTTTGTTATGATTTCTGGCGCTAATATGCTTACGCTGTACTTAGGACTTGAGTTATTGGCCTTATCTACATACACATTAACAGCGATGCGACCTAATTATCCAAGAGGTATTGAGGCTGGTATGAAATATTTCATCTTGGGCGCTTTATCCTCTGGATTTTTGTTGTACGGCATGTCGATGATTTACGGCGCCACAGGATCATTAGACCTTGATGATATTTTACGCACAACGACAAATGATGCAGTGATGCGCCTAGTCCTATCTTTTGGAATCGTGTTTTTGTTAGCTGGTTTAGCGTTTAAATTAGGCGCTGCACCATTTCATATGTGGGTTCCAGATGTTTATGATGGCGCACCAACATCAGTGACATTATTAATTGGCGGAGCACCTAAAATTGCAGCCTTTGCGATCACGTTTAGATTACTTGTGGGCGGACTGCAGCCCCTTGATATTGATTGGCAACCGATACTTATCTTTTTAGCGGTCACATCTTTGATTGTTGGCAACTTAACCGCCATTGCACAAACGAATATTAAACGGATGTTGGCATATTCAACGATCTCTCATATGGGCTTTATGTTACTTGGGTTTTTGTGCGTATACGACGAGCTTGCCTATAGTGCTGCGTTCTTCTATTCGATTACCTATGTCTTGTCTACACTAGGCACATTTGGGATGCTCATGGTGTTGTCAAAAAAAGGTTTTGAATGTGAGACGATTGAAGACCTTAAAGGACTTAATCGTCGCAGCCCATTGTTGGCATTTATCATGTTGTTATTGATGTTCTCACTCGCTGGCATACCGCCAACGGTAGGTTTTATTGCAAAATTATCAATCTTAGATTCTTTAGTGGATGCAGGATATTTAGGACTAGCTATCTTCGCTGTGATGGCATCTTTAGTTGGCGCATTTTATTATTTGCGCGTTGTAAAAACGATGTATTTTGAAGAGCCAACTGACAATAGTTTGATTCTTGGACAGGGTTTTGCAAAAAGCATATTAACCATCAATGGACTCTTTATTCTGTTAGCTGGAATATTCCCGGCATTCTTAACAGCATTGTGTTTAAGTGCAATGCGTATTTCCTTGCAGGGCTAATGTCAGAACGCTTTCCTGAAATACCCAATTTTGCTGATCTTCCTGTTGGCGACACGCACCTCGCAGAAAAAACACTGACATCTAAACAGGTTTACGAAGGCTACTATTTAAAGCTGATTCAAGATCAAGTACAGTTACCTAATGGTGAAACAGCAGGCAGAGAGTATTTGATTCATCCTGGGGCAGTTGCGATTGTGCCAGTGTTGCCAGATGGCAGAATCTTACTTGAGCGGCAGTATCGATACCCACTACATCAAGCCTTCATTGAAATACCCGCAGGTAAACTCGATTTTGGCGAAGATCCTCTCGAATGTGCCAAGAGAGAATTAGAAGAAGAGACAGGATGCATCGCGAATAGTTGGGAATTGTTGGGTAAGATTCACCCCATTATTTCGCATTCAACAGAGTTTATTGATATTTACCTGGCTAAAGACTTACGTATGCACAAAGCCAATCTTGATGAGGGCGAGTTTTTAGATATATTTGGCGCTTCTTTAGCAGAAATACACAATTGGATTAAAGAAGGCAAAATAACTGACGTTAAAACTATTATCAGCTTCTATTGGATGCAAGAGCGTCACTTAGATTCTTGTAAATAAATAAGTATTATTCTATTTTTTAGATAGAATATAAATTGGTGTCATAATTAATTGGAATTAACTGGTAATAATATAAAAATATGAAAGTCTACAATCTCGCTTGCCCCCTTAATCACCAATTTGAAGGTTGGTTTAGTTCTGAAGAGGATTTCACATCCCAAAAAGAACGGTCAGTCTTATGTTGTCCGATGTGTGACAGCCTAGAAATTGCACGTATGCCATCTGCTCCTTATTTAGGGGGTAAAAATCATCATCACTCCACTATGGAGGCATTTGAAAAAGCAGCCCTTGATCTTCCTACAGCGAATGATGCGATGCATTTAAGCCCAGATCAAAAGTTGGTTTTTCAAGAAAAAATGCAAGCAATGATGTTGCAGGTCGTACGAGAAATTATGGAAAAAACGGAAAACGTTGGCGAATCATTTGCAGAAGAGGCTCGCAAGATTCATTACAAGGAATCCCCTGAGAGAAGTATTCGTGGGGTAACTACGGTTGATGAAGCTGCAGAATTAATGGATGAGGGCATTGAAGTCTATTCGCTGCCTGTGCCACCATCACTCAAAACAACACTTCAGTAAATGCGAAGAATAAAAAAAGCCCTCAGTAAAAATTGCTGAGGGCTTTTGTATTGAGAGGAAGCTTATTTAATCGTTGGCATTACAAATTCGCCGCCTTTAGAAATACTCTCAGGCCAGCGTTGCATAATACTTTTTTGTTTCGTATAAAAGCGAACGCCTTCGCGACCATAAGCGTGCATATCGCCAAATAAAGAATTTTTCCAGCCACCGAAACCATGCCAAGCCATTGGGACAGGGATTGGAACATTAATCCCAACCATACCCACTTGAATACGGCGCGCAAATTCACGAGCGATATTACCATCACTTGTAAAGCAAGCAACACCATTACCAAACTCATGGGCATTAATTAAATCGACAGCTTGACTAAAATTATCAAGGCGAACGCAGGACAGCACTGGACCAAAAATTTCTTCTTTATAAATCTTCATCTCTGGAGTTACACCATCAAATAAAGTGCCACCTAACCAGAAGCCATTTTCTAAGCCTGGTACTGTAAAGCTACGTCCATCGACTAATAGTTTTGCACCTTCATCAACGCCTGCTTGGATATAGCCACTAATACGATTCTTAGCTGCAGAGGTCACAATCGGGCCCATCTCAGCGTCGAGCTCCATACCATTTTTAATCTTTAACGTTTTAGTTCTTTCAATAAGAGCTGGCATGACACGCTCAGCAGCAGAACCAACAAGAACTGCTACTGAAATCGCCATACAGCGCTCACCAGCAGAACCGTAAGCTGCACCTACCAAAGCATCAACCGCCTTATCAATATCAGCATCAGGCATGATGACCATATGGTTTTTAGCGCCACCTAAAGCTTGAACACGCTTGCCAAAGTGAGCGCTACGCTCATAGATATAGTTAGCAATCGGCGTTGAACCTACAAAACTCAATGCTTTGACATGAGGGTTTTCAATTAGCGCATCAACAGCTTCTTTATCACCTTGCACCACATTAAAAACACCATCAGGCAAACCTGCTTGTTTAAATAGATCTGCTAAAAATAATGATGCTGATGGATCAGTTGGACTTGGTTTGAGGATAAAAGTATTGCCACTAGCAATAGCCATTGGATACATCCACATAGGGACCATTACAGGGAAATTAAAGGGGGTAATACCAGCAACAACACCTAGAGGTTGACGCATGGTCCAATTATCAATATTGGTAGAGACTTGTTCGGTGTATTCACCTTTGAGTAATTCTGGGATACCGCAGGCAAACTCAACAATTTCAATACCGCGAGTTACTTCGCCTTGGGCATCGGTAAATACTTTGCCGTGTTCAGCAGTAATAATTGCGGCAAGCTCATCCTGGTGTTGATTTAAAAGTTCAAGATACTTAAACATAATACGAGCGCGTTTCAAAGGAGGAGTATCTGCCCACTTCGGAAATGCAGCTTGAGCCACAGAAACGGCATGCGCAACATCCGCTGTGCTAGCTAAGGCAACTCGGCGACTTTTTTGACCACTTGCAGGATGAAAAACATCCTGAAAACGAGGGGAAGTACCTGAAAATCGTTGACCACCAACGTAATGGATTACATCATCAGAAGAAGTAAATGCTGCAGTTGTCATACCAGTCTCCAAAGGGATTTGATTGAGGAATTAAGGTATTTTACATTCATGCACGAGTAATTGCCGATAATTACAGAAGTCGCAATTCTGATGAAAGGCAATTCGAGCGATAATAGAGTTTTTACAATGAATACAAAAATTTAAAATGGATTTACCAGTGAATAGAGAGACGTGGCTTCAACAAGCTGTTCAGGCGCTTGACCCCATTTTTTCTGCAGTAGGATATGGGATTCCCCCGCTAAAGGTTTCATGCGGGTTTGCTGCGTCTAGCAGCCCTAGAACCACATTAGGGCAATGTTGGCCTCGGCAACGATCCAATGACATGGTGAATGAGATATTTATCTCCCCCAAGATTGATGACCCAGTTGAAGTATTAGACACACTTGTCCATGAGATTTGTCACGCTATTGATGATTGCCAATCTGGGCATGGTGCTGATTTTCAGGGGATTGCCCATGTGGTAGGTTTAGAGGGTCCCGCGCGGATGGCGATGGCAGGTCCAGCCCTCAAAATTCGGTTGATGACTATCAGTGAGAAATTAGGTTCATATCCACACCGAGCCCTTAATTTCCCACCGCCAAGACCCAGTAATGCTTCGCGCAATAAAGCAAAATGCCCGGAATGCGGCTATGAAGTTACTTTATTGAAGCGATGGGCGGATTATGGCGCGCCAATTTGCCCCAAAGATAAAGTTAGGATGGAAGAATTTTCAAAAGAAGTGATTGAACCCACGATTGAAAACATTGATGATCAACAAAAAGAAACGATACATAGGGCTGTGAGTTAAATATGACGAAAAAACATGAAATTGCTGTCATTGCTGGTGATGGTATTGGTGTTGAAGTAATGCCAGAAGGTTTGAGAGCACTTGAGGCAGCTTGTAGTAAATTCAACATTCATATTCAACTCAATCATTTTGATTTTGCGAGCTGTGACTACTATGTTAAACACGGCAAAATGATGCCTGATAATTGGTTTGATTTACTCGTGGGGCAAGATGCCATTTTCTTTGGCGCAGTGGGTATGCCAAAACTGGTGCCTGACCATATTTCTTTATGGGGTAGTTTGATTCAATTTCGTAAGCGCTTTGATCAGTATGTGAATTTGAGGCCAGTCAAACTCATCCCTGGAGTACCAAGCCCACTTGCCAATCGCAAACCTGGTGATATTGATTTTTATGTGGTGCGTGAGAATACAGAAGGAGAGTACTCCAATGCTGGTGGAATCATGTTTGAAGGTACTGATCGTGAGTTTGTTCTTCAAGAAACTGTGATGACAAGAATCGGTGTAGATCGCATCCTTAAGTTTGCTTTTGAACTCGCCAATAAGCGCGAAAAGAAACATGTAACTTCCGCCACAAAATCGAATGGTATATCGATTACGATGCCGTATTGGGATAAGCGAGTAGCCCTAATGGCTGAGCAATATCCGCAAATTAAAGTGGATCAATTTCATATCGACATATTGACTGCTTTTTTTGTACAACGCCCGAATCATTTTGATGTCGTTGTGGGCAGCAATTTATTTGGCGACATACTGTCAGATTTAGGACCAGCATGTACAGGCACAATAGGCATCGCACCTTCCGGGAATATTAATCCTGAAGGTCTTTACCCCTCTTTATTTGAACCAGTGCATGGCTCTGCACCAGATATTGCGGGCAAAGGAATTGCAAATCCGATTGGACAAATTTGGAGTGCGGCGATGATGTTAGAACATCTTGGACACGTCGATGCTTCAAATGCGATTGTTACAGCCTTTGAAAAAGTATTGGCTGCGGGGCCAAAGCATGCGCCTTTCACACCAGATATGGGCGGTACTGGGAATACTCAGGATTTTGGTAAAGTAATTGCGGCTGCAATTTAAAGATATCT
The DNA here is from genome assembly GCA_947450225.1 of Burkholderiaceae bacterium. Lineage (GTDB taxonomy): Bacteria > Pseudomonadota > Gammaproteobacteria > Burkholderiales > Burkholderiaceae > Polynucleobacter. The sequence continues at coordinate 49,343 of CANFUO010000003.1, forward strand.
GAACTCATCATGTTGAAATACGTATCCGTTTTAGATCAATCTGCGGCCATTGAGGGAGTAAAACATGCCGACGTGATACAAAACACGATTGATTTAGCCGTTCATACTGAAGCGCTCGGATATCGTAGGTTCTGGGTCTCGGAGCATCATAGCCACCCAAGCATTATTGGAACAGCCCCAGAAATATTGATGGCAGCGCTAACACAAAAAACGCACACAATTCGACTAGGTAGTGCAGGGGTGATGTTGCCGCATTACAGCGCATTAAAAGTCGCTGAGCAGTTCCGTGTTTTAGATAGTTTAGCTCCAGGTCGGATTGATCTTGGAGTGGGTAGAGCACCTGGAAGTGATATGAGGACAGCACAATTACTCAACCCAAATTCCCAATCAGCAGCCCACTTTCCCCAACAGGTACAAGAACTTGATTTGTGGTTACATGATGAACCTTTCCCTGTCGGACACCCAGGACGGAATGTTCAAGCATTCCCACTGGGAGATACAACTCCTGAACTATGGATATTAGGAAGTTCGGATTATGGCGCACAGTTGGCAGCACATCTTGGGTTGCCTTATGTTTTCGCGCACTTTATTACTGACGGTGAAGGGGCAAAGCAGGCGATTGATTTATACCGCCAACAATTCAGACCATCACCACGTTTACAGGAGCCGCAAGTGATTGCCTGTTTATGGGCATTAGCACAAGAGGACTCTGAACAGGCTTATTACCATTTCCGCAGTCGGGCGAGATGGAAAATTGATCGCCAAAGAGGAATCTTGGGGGCAATGCAAAATCCTGACCAAGCGCTCGTTGGCCTTAATAGCCAAGATTTGGCTATCTATGAAAACATGTGTCATAAAGGCTTTGTAGGGGATGGACCTACAGTAATGCGAAAAATAAAAACACTCGCCGATGAATTGGATATTGAAGAAGTAGCTTTAATTACTTGGGCTTATAGCTTTGAGATACGAAAAAAATCATATGAAGTATTAATAAAAGAGCTTTCATAACAATGGTTTAGAATTAGCGAATTAAACAATTATTTAATTTATACCTAATGAGAATACCGCTTAAAAGAATCGCTTATGTCGCCATTGTTATAACTGCATTAGTAACAGCACTCAGCTATCAGACGTGGTATCAAGCCCGTCAACAAAAACAAAGTACCGCCCCTTCTGAAACCGCTCAGGTTCAAGTCGCGGAAGTTAATTCGGTCACTATTCAAAAACAACACATTCCATCCCAGATTGACCGAGAAGTTGATTTGATTACTGGAAACACATTGAAGCTAGACAAGCCAGCCAATGTGAAGTCAGATGAATGGGATCATTTAAATGAAGTGATTCAAGCCAGTTGGTCAAATTACTCCACAAAAATGGGTAAACCGATGATCAGTTGGTCTGCTGAGGAAGTGAAGTCGGATGCCCAGGAAGTTTTTTACCCTTTTTCTGGACCTGACTTCACCACCTTTTATCAAATCTATCCCAACGCGAATCACTACGTTATGACTGCGCAGCAAAGGGGTGAACGATTAGTGCACCTAGATCAATTAAGTCCAACTGCAGCCTCACAAACGATGGAAGTATTAAGTTCTGCGTGGAAAAGTTTTGGATCAGATGGCTTTTTTGTGACGGAGTATTTATATAAATACATATCGACCAATAAAGTCAAAATTGGCGCCACAACCCTGATTGCGTCATTTGCGCATTTACACCAATTCTCGATTCAGAAAATAGTACCCATACAGATTAATTCGGATGGTGCGCTACAGGAGCTCGGGGAAGACCAATCGTGGGATTCTGTGCGGTTTTATTTAGTGAAGAATGGTAAGTCAGTTATTCTTGATTACGTCAGCATGGATTTGTCGAATGACGGCATGAAAAAGTATTCGCAAAATTTAGCATTTTTTCGCCAATCGGCAAAAGCCCCAATTTTGCTAAAGGCAGCGTCTCATTTACCCCAGCACAAGGGCTTTACGATTATTCGTGATGAAATGCTGATGAATGCGCCGATGGTGGTTCAGGATGAAACAGGACTAGACTATCGACCCTTCAATGAAAAATACAACACCGTTCTGTATGGGAATTTCGTAAAAGCCTATAAAGTATTTTCCACCTACAACACCGAGTTAGCTCGGGCGTATAAAGATCGCAATGACGAGAAGGCACTGCCGTTTCGCATTGGGTATTTTAAAGATGGGAATTACGCTTTAATTGTGGGCACAAGAAGGCAGTAATTCCCTTACCCGTCATTAACGAAAGTCTCTTCGATGATGATTCCTATGGTTGTAATAGCGATAACCATAATCTCTCTCCCTCAATTCTTGATAGTGTGGATATATCCGAACGCTAGGAACGATATTGACTTTGGGAAGATTAATGGGCGCAAAGGGACGATAGTACTCTTTAGAGGACGCTTCCCAGCCGTGACGAGATACTTTAAAGCTTGCGCTATCTGAGGGCTTGGTACTCCAAGTTTCAGAATAAGCCACACCGTTTAATAACATACTGAATACAACAAAAGCCTTGATGAGATGTTTCATTTGAGACTCCTTTATCGATCTTCTAACCTTATTAACGGCATATCAAAGAAAAAGTTAACAGTTTTTGTCTTACAAATGAATTTGGAATCTTGGGGCGAGGCTTTCTAAGTTGAATTCAAGTAACAGACTCTTTAATTGCTCTAAGGCTTTTGATGAATGGAGCGGAGATGTCTTTTTACGCGCAATAATGAGTTCATTTTTCATTGAGTGTTCCCAGCCAACAAGCTCTGTAACAGTCACATCATATCCTTGTGATTCCAAGAACAAGCAGCGCAACACATTCGTTAAATGACTACCAAATTCACGTGTATGAATAGGGTATTTCCACATCGCAGAAAAATAATTATTTTTTAAAGCATGAGATTTCTTTGTTTTAAGAAGACTCGCCAACTCAGCCTGACAGCAGGGTACAAGAATAATATGAGGGGCTTGTTTATGAAGGGCGAAGGCAATGGCATCATCGGTTGCAGTATTACAAGCGTGCAGAGCTGTAACAATATCGATTTTTTCAGGAAGTTGGGGAGCTTGCAAGGACTGGGCTGAGTCGAGTTGAAAAAATGCCATTTGGTCAAAGCCAATGCGAGCGGCTAACTTTTGTGAATATTCTACTAAATCTGCCCTCATATCAATGCCAATTAATTGAAATGGATGTTGAAGATTTTTGGCAACTAAGTCATACAACATAAAACCAAGATAAGATTTACCTGCACCGAAATCCACCAGGTTAAAAGTAGCTTGTTTCTGATCGACTTCCAGCATGATGGGTTCAATAAACTGCACCAAATGAAAAACTTGCTTTAATTTTCGACGGCTATCTTGATTCATCTTGCCATCGCGAGTCAAGATATGTAACTCTTTTAATAACTCGGTAGATTGGCCTGGGCGGACCTCATACTTGTCAGGATGTTGATTGGATGAGGTGTTTGCCATAAAAAGTGGAGGGGGAGAGGGATTACTGATAGGTTATTGCCACCAGAAGTCGGCAACCAAAAGTTTGATCAACTAATGTAACCATGATGGAGGAGACTTTGCTTTTTTGGCAATATCCTCCATTAATTGCTGATGCTCTTCTTCCTCGTCGGGAGATGCTGAAAGAATAATTAAATCTGAAGATTTAGGTAGTTCAAAGTCAACGCCAGTTAAAGTAGTTTTCTCAGGGCCTTGTTCCATCATTAAATCATTTTGACCACGGGTCATACAAAGATAAACCTCTGCTAACAGTTTTGCATCTAATAAAGCGCCGTGGAGAGTTCGATGATCATTTTTTACCCCAAAACGATTACACAGGTCATCTAGTCTATTTCTTTTTCCGGGAAACATACGCTGCGCATCTGTAAGAGTATCGATGACCCCACCGACTTGCGAACTGAAAGGATTGAGACCTAGACGTTTAAATTCCATGTCTAAGAATCCTAAATCGAAGGCCGCATTATGAATCACAACTTCAGCGCCATTGCTAAACGAAGCGATTGCCTCTGCGACATCTGCAAACACAGGTTGATCCTTTAAAAAATCCTCTCGAAGCCCATGAATTGCAGCGGCAGCTTCAGGCATATCTCTTTCTGGATTAATGTAGAAATGTAAATTATTACCAGTCAGGCGACGATTAATGAGTTCAATACAACCGATCTCCACAAGTCGATCGCCATTGTTGGGATGCAAACCTGTGGTTTCAGTATCGAGAATAATTTGTCGGGTATGTTTCAAGTTCAATCCTTAAACACCTTTGAGAGTTTCTTCAGAAATCTGCATAGGACCATTGCCTGCATACTTATCCAAATAAATATAGATCACTGGAGTAATGTAGAGCGTAATCACTTGAGAAAAAACTAGACCACCGACCACAGCAATACCTAAAGGTTGCCTTAATTCCGCACCAGCACCGAGTCCAAGGGCAATAGGGAGGGCGCCCATCATAGCAGCGAGAGTAGTCATCAAAATGGGGCGAAAGCGAACTAAGCAAGCCTCATGAATAGCTTCTTTAGCAGAAAGATTTCTAGTTCTTTTGGCGTCTAGCGCAAAGTCGATCATTAAAATCGCATTCTTTTTCACAATACCAATTAATAGCAAAATACCAATGGTAGCAATAATCGTTAACTCCATTCCCAAGGCCTGAAGGAACAGTAAAGCACCGATAGCAGCAGATGGGAGACCCGCCAGAATAGTGAGAGGGTGAATGTAACTCTCATATAAAACACCTAAAAGAACATAAATCACACCTAAAGCGGCGATTAATAAAATAGCCTGCCCACCTTGATTATCTTTAAATACCGCAGCATCACCGCCATAGCTTGTCAAAATCGAGCCGGGTAATTTGATGTCTTTGGTAATGTTTTCTAATTTCTTTGTCGCGTTTCCTAAAGGAACATCTGGGGCCAAATTAAAAGAAATCGTGACAGCAGGAATTTGACCTTGGTGGTTCACTGAGGTTGGTCCAATAAATCGCTTATATGTAGCAAGACTAGAGAGAGGAATGAGTTTGTCCACACTTCTGCCACGCACATAAATCGAGTTCAGGTCAGATTCAAATTGTTTATCTTGGGGAGTAACCTCCAAGATGACTTGGTAGGTATTCACAGGCGTATAAATGGTTGAAATCTGTTTTTCACCATAGGCGCTATAGAGGGCCGTACGAATGTCCTGAACAGTCACACCAGCAGACGCCGCTTTTTCTCGATCAATATCAACTTTTAAACTCAGTCCTTTTAGTTGAGAGTCGCTAGTGACGTCTCTAAAAATAGGATCTTTTTTCATTTCAGCTTGAACTTTTTCTGACCACTCATTGATACCTTCAAGGCCGACACTTTGTAAGATATATTGGTATCTACTTTTACTGGACTTACCACCTAATTGTAGGTTTTGGATAGGGCGCATAAATACGACTAGACCAGGGATTTTTCTGAACTCTTTACGCAGTTCCTCTTGAAGTTTGCTCATCTTAAGGCGTTCGCCTTTAGGTTTTAAATTTAAAAATATACGCCCCGAATTAATACCGGTACTAGCACCGCCGCCCAAAACAGACACAAAGTTTTCTACATTCGGATTTTGATTAATCATATCTGCAGCACGATCTTGCAATGCCAGCATGGCTTCAAAAGAAATATCTTCAGATGCCTCTGTAGTAATTAGAATTTGACCAATATCTTCTTCTGGAAAAAAGCCTTTTGGGACATAAATAAACAAAGCGATTGTAATTCCAAAAGTCGCAAAAGCCACTCCTAAAATAATCCTCTTGTGCTGGAGTGCTAACAGGAGTGATTTTGAATATGCTTGGTATACAGCATTAAACAAGATATCAAATTTCTTGGTAATCCAATACTCTTTAGGGTGATTTGAGTGATTGGACATATCTGGCAAAAAGCGACTACACAACATAGGTACGACGGTTAAAGAAACAACTGCAGAAACCAAAATCGACAAACTTACAACAACAGCAAACTCCCTGAAAAGCAGCCCAACTGGGCCTGGCATAAAGAAAATAGGGATAAAGACTGCAACCAGAGAAATAGAAATAGAAATAATCGTAAATCCAACCTCTTTACTCCCCTTAAGGGCAGCTTGCAAAGGCGACATACCCTCTTCTAGGTAGCGGATAATATTTTCAAGAACCACAATCGAATCATCGACCACCAGGCCAACAGCCAAAGTAATCCCTAATAAAGAGATGTTGTCTAGGCTATAGCCCATCCAGTACATCAAGAAAAAAGCACCAATTAAAGAAATCGGCAAACTAAGTGCTGGAATGACGGTCGCTGAAACGTGTTTTAAGAATAAGAAAATAACGAGTACAACAAGGAAAATGGTGAGAAGGAGAGTGAGGTTAACATCATGAATCGCTTCTTTGATGGATTTGGAGCGGTCATTTAATTGATTAATAGAAATGGAAGCTGGAAGTTGCGCTTGAAATTTCGGCAACATTGCTTTTACACCGTCGACCACTTTAACAGTATTGGCATTTGGTTGTTTTTGGATTGCAAGCGTAATAGAACGCTCATTACCATAGCGACCTAATGTTCTGACATTCTCAAAAGACTCAGAAACTTCAGCAACATCGCCTAAACGAATCGGGAAGCCATTTCTTTGGGCAATGATTAAGTCTGAATAATCTTGCGCTTTAATCATTTGACTATTTGCATAAATAGTCAAAGACTGTCTTGGACCCTCTAGCAGACCTACCGGAGAATTTGAATTAGCTTTATTAACGGCGGTACTAATATCATCCAGGGTTAAGTTATTAAGCGCCAGTTTTGCGGGGAGAGCCCTGACTCGAACTGCATATCTTTTTGCACCAAAGATAACAACTTGAGCAACACCCTCAATGGTTGAGAGGTTCGGTGATAGTAAATTTTCTGCATAATCATTAATCGTTGATAAGCTGAGCGATGGTGATGTCATTGTCAGATATAAAACGGGCGCATCAGCGGGATTAACTTTTCTATACGATGGAGGGATGGTCATCTCAATCGGTAAGCGCCTTTGCGCACGCAATAAAGCTGCTTGAACGTCAACCGCAGCTTTATCAATATCTTTTTCATTACTAAACTCAAGGGTAACACTCGTTGTACCTAGGAAATTCGTGGAGCTGATGACATTGATACCATCAATCGTAGAAAACTCTTTTTCTAAAGGCAGGGCAACGCTGGACGCCATATTTTCTGGACTAGCGCCCGGCAAACTTGCGGATACTTGGATTACTGGTGAGTTAAAGCTCGGCAGAGCAGCAACAGGGATTTTAGTATAGGCAATGGTACCTGCCACTACAATAGCTAAAGATAGCAGAACTGTCATCACAGGGCGTCTAATACATAATTCAGAGATCGTCATTGAGGATTCCTTATGGAGTAGGTTTTAGGACCCATTAAGATTATTTTTTAGAATCTTCTTCAGTTACTTTTCTGGGAGAGCCCTCGGTTACTTTGAGGCCAGGCCGAATATTTTGTTTACCCTCTACAACCACGCGATCCCCAGCTTTTAGGCCCGTAACGACTGCGCTTCCATTGCCTTGGTTAATTACCTTGACTTTGTTCATGACAGTTTTATTGTCAGCATCTACCGTGTAAATCAAGTCACCAAGTGAGTTCGAAATGATGGATTGACTAGGGACGACAAGCGCGTCTTTCATGATTTGAGTTTGTAAATTAATATGAACAAATCTGCCAGGGGCGAGACTGTAATCTGAGTTATCCAGTGTCGCTTTCACGCGCACAGATCCTAAGACAGTATCAATTTGATTATCAACCACATACACTTTTCCTTGCTTGGTGATGCCCCCACCAATATCTACCGTCACGATTAAACCCTCAGGAGATTTTTGTAATTTCATGAGTCCAGCCATGTGCACCTCTGGAACTGTAAACTGCACATTAATGGGGTTGAGTTGGCTAATCGTGACCATCGCACCTTGAGAGGTGGTTGCTGTGATTGATGACGTTGTAGAGACCACATTGCTTGGCGAAACGAGGGAGCCAGGAAATACGTTAATGACACCAGCCCGACCTGAAATAGGAGAGCGAATATAGTCATAACTTAAAGTTACCTGTGAAGCATTTGCTGCAGCTCTTGCGGAATTAGCATTTGCCATTGCTGTATCGACACTTGCTTGGGAGATGAAGTTTTGTTTTGCAAGCTCCAGTGCGCGGTTATATTGACGTTCGGCATCGTCAGCGAGCGATTTAAATTTTTCATAATTCGCTTTATCGGCGCGGTCATCTAAAGTAAAAAGCAGATCACCCGCCTTAACCTCCTGACCATCTTTGATATGTATTTTACTGATGACATTAGCTACTTGAGGGCGGATATCTACAATGTTGTTTGCAACAACGTTTCCAGAGGTTTCGATGATAACGGGAAAATCTTTTTGCACTACAGTGGTCGTTACCACAGATTGCACTATCTCCGGAGGTTTCTTTTTAGTTGTTGTTAGTGATAAATAAAGGACATATCCCAACAAGATGATCGCGACCAATCCTAAGATATAAATATATTTTTTATTGAAATTAAAACGTTTGTTTGCTGGTGTATTCATGAATCTCCAATAATTCGCTTCTTTATAGTAGTTTAATTATTAAAAGGACTAAATTCCTCAAAAGCACTTAAGGCTTCAAAACGATCAACTTGGCATTTTCTCACAAGTTTTTTGGAATTCATGGAAAAAATAGTAATCTTGTGATTAAAAAACAAAAATACTATAAATCGGCAGTTTCTTGTGCACCGCGATTGGCGAGTTCATCTGCCAAATCATTGCCTGGGTCACCGGAGTGCCCCTTTACCCAATGCCAATGAATATCATGCGCACCCAGCAATTCGTCCAATTTTTGCCATAAATCGACATTTTTAACTGGTGCCTTAGAGGCTGTTTTCCAGTTAGCTTTTTTCCAGTTGGATAGCCATTCATTTACCCCACGGTTGACATATTGAGAATCTGTAAAAAGATCGATAACACAGGGCGATTTTAGGGCCATGATAGCCTCAATTACAGCGGTCATTTCCATGCGATTATTGGTCGTATTTTTTTCACCGCCACAAAGGTGTTTCTCTTTACCACCCGAGCGAAGCACAGCACCCCAACCGCCTAATCCGGGATTACCCTTGCAAGCACCATCGGTGTAAATAGTTACATGCGGCTTACTTGTCGTCATAATTCGATTGTGAGTGAGTTGCTGGCTTTAATCCCTTTGCCAGAATTTTTCTATGGGGCTTGATAAGTCCTACCATTTTACTTCCTGGAATGCGCTTGATTGCACTGAGAATAAAAACAGAGCCCAGAAATGGCCACCAGCGGTCGCCAACTTTATCAAGAATTGTTGAGCCTTGTAAGCGCATACTTTTCTTCATTGGGATACCGTAACAGCCGAACCGACCTCGATCGATAGAATAGTTCAGTAGTTTTAACCAATCTTTAATCCGTCGGTGCCCAATAAATTGCCCCTCTGTAGGTAAGAACGGTTGATTAATTAATCTCCCCAAGTATTGCCTAAAACCCCAGAGACTAAAAGGATTGAATCCTGAAATGACGATTCTACCCTCCGGGCGCAAAATACGATGTATTTCACGTAAAGCTTCATGAGGATTTTGCATGAACTCTAGAACATGAGGAAGGGCAATCAAATCGAAACTCTCATTTGCAAAGGGTAAGTCATAGATAGAGCCTTGGCAAATAATATGAACATGGGGATCTACGTGTTCATGATGAAAAGGTTGAGAAGGTAACAACATTTGCCAACGATGGGTAATCCGATTATCTATTAAGCAGGGGAGTTGAGGAAGGCCAATTTGAAGGGCTTCAAACCCAAAGGCATCTTCAACGGATTGACTATATTGAATAGACTCCCAGGCTAGTACATACTGACCTGGAGAGGTCTTTAACCATTGATCCCATTCGTTTTGAGAATAGTTGGCATTTTCTATGGCACTTGGTATCATCTTGAATAATGAGTGAAATCTATAGTTGATAAGAAATTCTATTGAAAGATAATTTGGAAAATACTCCCCTGCAGTTTAAACAAATTCCAGCGTTTACAGACAATTACTTATGGGCAATCGTACAAAATCATCAAGCATGGGTCGTTGATCCTGGAGATGCCACCCCTTTCATCGACTTATTTGAGCGAGAAAACATCGCTTTAAAAGGGATTCTGATTACGCACCACCATAATGACCACATTGGTGGGGTGGAGAAATTATTGGCTTGGGCAAAGTCATTCGTCACTTTTGCTGGACCCCTGCACCCTTCGATGCCTCGATTAACTAGGGTGCTACAAGACCTCGATGAAATAGAGCTATTCCCTCAAGTGATTGCCCGGGTCATGGCCGTTCCTGGTCATACTTTAAGTCATCTTGCATATTACATGCCTCAGTCTGAATTACTATCAGTGCCTAGGTTGTATTGTGGGGATACATTGTTTGCCACTGGGTGTGGACGGTTATCTGAGGGCACGCCTACACAAATGCAAAAATCTTTAGATAGATTCGCGCAATTGCCAGCTGAAACATTGGTATGTTGTGCGCATGAGTACACATTGGCCAATATAAAATTTGCATTACATGTTGACGGTAATAATTCAGATTTATTAGCTTGGTCTTTGCAGGCTCAAGCATTAAGAGATCAGCAACTACCGACAGTTCCCACTACGATTGGTCTAGAGAAAACAGTCAACCCTTTCATGCGGTCTGATAGCCCAAGCATTATTGCCACCGCACAAGCGCACTCCGAGTTATCTTTGCAAAATAAAGAAGATGTGTTGGCAGTCATTAGAAAGATGAAAGATCAATTTAAATGATAAGAACCACCTTTGCTATTTTACTTTTCACACTCTTTGTTTCAGGATGTGCAACAAATAACACTTGGACAAATGAACCAATTACTAAAGTTGATGAAAAAACAAAGACGATAAAAGAAGTGAAAGATGGGAAAGACATTAAAGAGGCGAAAGTGCAAGACGACTTATGGGTGCGAATTCGTGGGGGCTTTGATATCCCTGACCCTGACTTAGAGATTATTAATCGACATGTACGCCAATTAAAAGCAAATCCTGCCTATGTTGATCGTTTACTTGAGCGATCATCCTCTTATCTTTTTTATATTATTGAGGAAGTCGAGTCAAGGGATATGCCAAGTGAGTTGGCGTTATTGCCTTTTGTGGAAAGTGCTTTTAATCCTAAAGCCGTCTCTCCAGTAAAAGCTGCAGGTATGTGGCAATTTATGCCTGCTACCGGTAAATTCTTTAAGTTAGACCAAAATATTTTTCGTGATGAACGTGGCGATATTATTAAGTCAACGCGTGCGGCACTAGACTACTTACAAAAACTCTATGATATGTTTGGTGATTGGCAATTGGCTTTAGCTGCCTATAACTGGGGTGAAGGTTCTGTTGGTCGCGCTATTGCAAGAAACAAAGCGGTAAAGCTCAATACAGATTATTTTAGTTTGTCAATGCCCAATGAAACCAAAAATTACGTACCCAAATTATTGGCATACAAACGCATTATTGACGAACCTGAAAAATACGGATTTAAATTACCGAAGGTTGCAAATCACCCCTATTTTGTATCTATTCCGGTTACCCAGGACATTGACGTTGATAAAGTGATTGAATTATCTGAAATCACGCAAGAACAATTTTTAGCGCTTAATCCTTCCTTTAATCGCCCCGTTATTTTGAGGGGCTTTAATCAAGAAATATTATTGCCCTATGGTAAAGCGGAAATTTTCCAGAAAAATTTACAAACGAATCAGTCTAGATTAACCAATTGGACAGTAGTGAAGGTTGATAGAACGGACACTGTTGACAATGTGGCGACTAATTTAAATACAGATGCTGAGCAGATTCGGGATGTTAATAAAATCCCTAAGGGTATGAAAATTCGGGCAGGATCGACAATTTTGATTCCTAAAAATGACGCGCATGCACAGAGTGTTGCGATAGAGCTTGCACAAAATCCAGTCTTGAATTTAGAGCGTGAATTTGTGCCAGTGCCAGTTGTTATGAGATGTAAAGGCAATAAGTGTGTTGCAGTTCCTAGTAATCTTGCGAACTTCAATTCTAAAGAGACAAATAATGCGAAAGTCGTCACCGCAGCTAACGAGTCTAAGTCAAATGTCAGTAAAGATACAAATCAGAAATCTACTAGCAAGTCTTCAAATTCGACAACATCAAACAGTAAAAAAACTACGCCACCATCTAAAACCAAGTCATCAAATACCAATAATTCGAATAAATAAGCGAAGGAGTTTTTATGGGAAAGTATCTTGATACCCACTATCAATCCATACATGAGCCAGAGGTGTTTTGGGCAGAAGAGGCCAAAAGGATTCATTGGGAGACACCATTTTCTCAGGTCTTAGATTATTCTTCACCACCATTTGCTAAGTGGTTTGTAGGTGGTAAGACGAGCATTTGTTATAACGCATTGGACCGTCATTTAATTGAACGAGCCAACCAAACTGCGCTGATTGCCGTTTCTGTAGAGACAAATACGGAGCAAACATATACCTATCAAGAGTTGTATACAGAAGTCAATCGTATGGCAGCTATATTGAAGTCTTATGGCGTAAGTAAGGGAGACCGGGTATTGATCTATATGCCAATGGTCGCGCAAGCCTGCTTTGCGATGTTGGCAGTTTTGCGTTTAGGAGCTATACATTCCGTTGTGTTTGGTGGCTTTGCCTCCCATAGCTTGGCGGCCCGCATTGAAGATGCGCAACCCAAAATGATTATTACCGCTGAAGCCGGTATGCGCGGTGGTAAGGTTGTTCCTTACAAGCCTTTACTTGACGAAGCAATTGAACTATCCGCCTATAAGCCAGAGCATGTATTAATGGTGTCGAGGGGCTTATGTGCATTTGAAACCACCCCAAATCGTGACATTGATTACGCTTCAGAACGCAATAAGCACTTGGATAGTTTGGTACCTTGTGTGTGGTTAGATGCAACGGACCCATCGTATATTTTGTATACCTCAGGCACAACCGGAAAACCAAAGGGCGTACAAAGAGATACTGGTGGATATGCGGTTGCCTTGGCCACAAGTATGGATTATATTTTTTGTGCAAAACCTGGACAAACGATGTTTTGTACATCTGACATTGGATGGGTTGTAGGTCATGGGTACATTATTTATGGGCCCTTGATTCATGGAATGGCAACAATTATGTTTGAAGGAACTCCTTTAAAGCCAGATGCTGGAATTTGGTGGAGTTTGGTAGAAAAATATAAAGTATCAACGATGTTTTCCTCGCCAACGGCAATTCGGGTATTAAAAAAACAAGATCCTCAATTTATCGCCCAAAGGGATTTATCTTCCCTAGAGGCATTCTTTTTAGCTGGGGAGCCTCTCGATGAGCCAACTGCTCAGTGGATATCGAGCGCTATTCAAAAGCCAATTATTGATAACTATTGGCAAACAGAAACGGGGTGGCCCATATTAGCTTTGCAGCGTGGGATTGAGGTTATGCCGAATAAATTCGGGTCTCCAGGAGTGCCAGTTTTTGGCTACAACATGAAACTACTTGATGATGTATCAGGTAAAGAGTTGCCTGCTCATGCAAAAGGACTTTTGGCGATTGAGGGGCCATTACCTCCAGGTTGTATGCAAACAGTCTGGGGTGATGACAAAAGGTTTGTCTCAACCTACTGGCAAGGATTTGAAGGTCGTCTTGTTTATTCAACATTTGACTGGGGTATTAAAGATGATGATGGTTATTTCTTTATTTTAGGGAGAACAGACGATGTCATTAATACGGCGGGGCATCGACTTGGCACTCGGGAAATTGAAGAAAGTATTTCTAGCCATAATAATGTTGCAGAAGTTGCTGTGGTAGGGATTGCTGATGAATTAAAAGGTCAAGTTGCTATTGCGTTTGCGATACCTAAAAATAATGAAAATATTGCCAACTTAGAAAAAGAGTTAATGAGAATTGTTGATCAACAATTAGGCCCCGTTGCTAGACCATCACGTATTTATATTGTCGAAGCTTTACCAAAAACAAGATCAGGAAAGATTGTGAGAAGGGCGCTGCAGGCAATTGCAGAGCACCGAGATCCAGGTGATATCAGTACGATGGAAGACAAAAACGTCTTGATTCAAATACAAAATGTCATTTCTCAATAAGATAAAAGTACCCATAGATTTGAGTTTTAGGGATTATTTATTTTGCTTGGTATAATAAATATGTTTTGTAACTTCCTACATATCCCTAGCGCTTAGAAAAATTTCCTCCCGTACAACTCACCTCCGGGATACGTCTTCGGGGAAGTAGATCTTAGGGCAGCAGGGTAATGGAGAATGATTTGCTGCCACTATCGAAAAATAAACTTACTACTTTAACTTCCCAATTGCCACCAGCAGTGCTTGTATTGGCTGACGGTACCCACTTTATTGGAAAAGGTATTGGAATTTCTGGGATAACTGCTGGGGAGGTTGTATTCAATACCTCCATGACGGGTTATCAAGAAATTTTCACCGACCCCAGCTATACCCAACAATTAATTACCCTGACTTATCCTCATATCGGAAATGTGGGTATTAATGAGCAAGATAATGAATCGAGCAAAATATTTGCATCAGGAATCATTATTAAAGAGTTATCTCCACTTGCCTCTAATTTTCGAAGTCAAAAGAAACTAGAAGATTTTTTAGTTGAACAAGGTGTTGTTGGCATTAGTAGCATTGATACAAGGCATTTGACTACTCATCTGCGAGAGTGTGGCGCGCAAAGTGGTGCAATAGCATCGGGCGAGATGGGGCAATCGATTGAGTCTCTCATTGCACTCGCCACCGAACAAGTCAAAGTATTTCCTGGTATGTCTGGACTAGACTTAGCTAAAGTGGTGTCGACAACCAGTTCTTATGAGTGGCAAGAGGGCGAATGGCATTTATCTGGCCCTACAGGTCAGACTGGTTTTAATCAGGTTAAAGCAACAAAGCACGTAGTTGCCTATGATTTTGGTGTCAAAAGAAATATTTTAAGGATGCTTGCTCAAAGAGGGTGTAGGGTTACTGTTGTTCCAGCCCAGACATCAGCGCAAGACGTATTAGCTATGAATCCAGATGGGGTATTTTTATCCAATGGTCCTGGCGATCCGCAGCCTTGTACCTATGCAATTGAGGCTGCAAAGGTTTTTTTAGAAAAGAAAATCCCTTTATTTGGTATTTGTTTAGGTCATCAGATTATGGGGATCGCTGCGGGTGCCAGTACTTTAAAGATGAAATTTGGGCATCATGGCGCGAATCATCCTGTAAAAGATTTAAAAACCAATAAGGTAGTGATTACCTCCCAAAACCATGGTTTTGCTGTAGATGCTAAAACTTTGCCGGCCAATGTTGAGCCTACGCATGTCTCTTTGTTTGACGGATCATTGCAAGGAATGGCATGGCTTGATCGACCTGCATTTTGTTTTCAGGGGCATCCTGAAGCTTCTCCGGGGCCACAAGATGTGGGATATTTATTTGATCGCTTTATCCAGTTGATGTGAGAGTTTAGATGCCAAAGCGTAACGATATAGAAAGTATTTTGATTATTGGTGCTGGTCCAATTGTGATTGGTCAGGCTTGTGAATTTGACTATTCAGGTGCTCAAGCATGTAAAGCCCTGAGGGATGAAGGTTACAAAGTCATTTTAGTTAACAGTAATCCAGCTACCATCATGACAGACCCAGAGATGGCGGATGTTACATATATAGAGCCCATCACCTGGGAAGTTCTCGAAAGAATTATTGAAAAAGAACAGCCAGATGCCATTTTACCTACGATGGGTGGACAAACTGCGTTGAACTGTGCCTTAGATTTATTCCGTAACGGCGTATTAGAAAAGTACAACTGCGAACTCATCGGCGCATCTCCTCAAGCGATTGATAAAGCAGAAGATCGTCAAAAATTTAAAGAAGCCATGACGAAGATTGGTTTGGGGTCTGCTAAATCAGATGTTGCGCACTCTTGGGAGGAGGCACAACAAGTTCAGTTGAGTATGGCAAAACAAACTGGTGGCAATGGGTATCCTGTGATAATTCGACCGTCTTTTACCATGGGTGGATCTGGTGGTGGAATAGCTTATAACCGTCAAGAGTTTGAAGAGATATGTAAGCGTGGCCTAG
Organism: Burkholderiaceae bacterium; assembly: GCA_947450225.1. GTDB lineage: Bacteria > Pseudomonadota > Gammaproteobacteria > Burkholderiales > Burkholderiaceae > Polynucleobacter. The sequence goes on from CANFUO010000003.1 coordinate 65,475, forward strand.
ATTTATCACCAACGCATGAATTATTGATTGAAGAATCTTTGCTTGGTTGGAAAGAGTATGAAATGGAAGTTGTTCGGGATAAAAACGACAACTGCATCATTGTTTGTTCGATAGAAAACTTTGACCCAATGGGCGTTCATACGGGTGACTCAATTACAGTTGCGCCAGCACAAACATTGACCGATCGTGAATATCAGATCATGAGAAATGCCTCGATTGCTGTACTGCGTGAAATTGGTGTTGATACAGGCGGATCGAATGTTCAATTTTCGATTAATCCTGTTGATGGACGCATGATTGTTATCGAAATGAATCCGCGCGTTTCGCGCTCCTCAGCATTAGCTTCTAAGGCAACCGGTTTTCCTATTGCAAAAATTGCAGCAAAACTTGCGGTTGGTTTTACGCTAGATGAATTACAAAATGAAATTACTGGTGGAGCTACTCCGGCTTCATTTGAGCCATCTATTGATTATGTTGTTACTAAAGTTCCCCGCTTTGCTTTCGAGAAATTTCCGGAAGCTGACAAGCATTTGACGACCCAAATGAAATCTGTTGGTGAAGTAATGGCTATAGGGCGAACTTTTCAGGAATCTTTGCAAAAAGCATTGCGAGGATTAGAGGTAGGGGTTGATGGTTTGGATGAAAAGACATCTGACATTGAAGAGATCATCTTAGAGATTAAATCTCCTGGACCAGATCGAATTTGGTATCTTGGAGATGCGTTTCGGGTAGGTATGAGCTTAGAGGAAGTTTATGAACATACCGCGATTGATCGGTGGTTTCTTATTCAGATTCAAGAGATTATTGAACTCGAGCAAGTGATTTCAACCCGCCAATTAGAAAGTCTAACGGCAGAAGAAATTCGATTTGTAAAGCAAAAAGGTTTTTCAGATCGGCGTTTAGCTAAGTTGATGCAATCCGATCCGAGCCTTGTTCGCATCCGCCGTCATGAATTTGGGATTAGGCCGATTTATAAAAGAGTAGATACCTGCGCTGCTGAGTTTTCAACAAATACTGCTTACATGTACTCTACCTATGAAAATGCTCAGGGGGTTTGTGAAGCAAAGCCAACGGATCGGCAAAAAATCATGGTGTTAGGTGGTGGTCCTAATCGCATTGGTCAGGGTATTGAATTTGATTATTGCTGTGTTCATGCCGCACTTGCAATGCGTGAAGATGGTTATGAAACCATTATGGTCAATTGCAATCCGGAAACAGTTTCGACAGACTATGACACTTCCGATCGACTCTATTTTGAATCGCTTACCTTGGAAGATGTTTTAGAAATTGTGGCTTTAGAAAAACCTTTAGGCGTAATTGTGCAATATGGTGGTCAGACTCCACTCAAATTGGCTCTTGACCTAGAGGCCAATGGTGTCCCAATAATAGGTACCTCACCAGACATGATTGACGCTGCAGAAGATCGCGAGCGATTCCAAAAGTTATTAAATGATTTAAAGTTAAGACAGCCGCCAAATCGTACCGCAAGAACTGAAGAAGAGGCACTTACACTTGCACTAGAAATCGGTTATCCATTAGTTGTTCGTCCTTCTTATGTATTAGGTGGACGGGCAATGGAAATCGTTAATGATGGATTTGATTTGCAAAGGTATATGCGTGAGGCAGTCAAAGTTTCGCATGATTCGCCCGTCTTGCTTGATCGATTCCTTAATGAAGCGATTGAATGTGATGTGGATTGTATTAGTGATGGCAAGCGCGTCTTTATTGGTGGTGTTATGGAGCATGTGGAGCAAGCTGGTGTCCATTCAGGTGACTCGGCATGTTCATTACCGCCTTACACATTATCTCAAGAAACCATAGAAGAATTACGAAGGCAGACTCAGGCGATGGCGATGGGTTTGCACGTTATTGGGTTAATGAATGTGCAGTTTGCGATTCAACAAATTGATGGCAAAGACATTGTGTATGTGCTTGAGGTTAATCCAAGAGCCTCAAGAACCGTACCATTTGTATCTAAAGCAACCGGACTGCAGTTAGCGAAAATTGCAGCGAGGTGTATGGCAGGAAAAACACTAGATGAACAAGGTATTGGAGAGGAAGTCAAACCAAGTTATTACTCAGTTAAAGAAGCAGTATTTCCATTTAATAAATTCCCTGGTGTAGATCCAATTCTAGGCCCTGAAATGAGGTCCACAGGAGAAGTGATGGGGGTTGGTCGCACCTTTGGCGAAGCATTATTTAAATCACAATTAGCGGCAAGTACGCTTCTGCCAAGAAGTGGAACTGTCTTGTTGTCTGTTAAAAACGGCGATAAACAAAGGGCCGTTGAAGTCGCAAAAATGTTACATGGCATGGGTTACCCCATTGTTGCAACCCGTGGGACTGCTAAAGCAATTGAAGCTGCTGGCATTCCTGTGAGGACTGTGAATAAAGTAAAAGAAGGACGTCCTGATATCGTTGATTTAATCAAGAATGGCGAGATTACTTTAGTGTTTACCACCGTAGATGAAAACAGGGGAGAGATTGCTGATTCAAGATCCATTCGTATAACTTCCCAAATTAACAGGGTTACCTATTACACTACGATTAGTGCAGCTTTAGCAGCAGTCCAAGGACTTCGGGCGATTAATGAACTTGAAGTCTATGACTTGCAAAGTTTGCATCAATCCTTACAATAATTTTATTTTTTTAAAGTTGATTCTATGAGTACTATTCCAATTACAAGAACTGGTGCAGAGCGCCTAAGGGATGAGCTCCATCGATTAAAGTCCGTTGAGAGACCATCTGTGATTAATGCCATTTCAGAGGCAAGAGCGCAGGGGGACTTATCGGAAAATGCTGAGTATGATGCGGCTAAAGAAAAACAAGCATTTATTGAAGGCAGAATTAAGGAAGTAGAAGGAAAATTAGCGGCCGCACAAATTATTGATCCTGCACTCATTGATGCAGACGGCAAAGTAGTATTTGGTGCAACTGTTGAGCTTGAAAACTTAGAAGATGGCTCAAAAATGACGTATCAAATTGTTGGGGATGACGAAGCTGATTTAGAGGCGAATAAAATCTCAATTAGTTCACCGATTGCGCGTGCATTGATTCGAAAAGAAGCTGGAGATACCGTAAAAGTCATCACTCCTGGTGGGGAGCGTGAAGTAGAAATTATCTCAGTGCAGTACTTGTAAATTGATGGTGCAAGACACTGACTTTGCTATCGCCCAGCGTATTTTTTCTGTCTTATCGGGCATATTGTTTGGTGCGTTGTTGGGTGTAGGATTTATAGTAACCCCTACCTTATTTAATGTCTTAGATGACAAACAAGTTGCTGGTATGATCGCTGGCGAAATCTTCAAAAACACAAGTTTTTTTAGTTTAGTTGTGAGTGTTTTTTTATTGATTTACGCCAACCTTTTAGTTAAGCGAGAACTTAATCATTACAAGCGCATTCGGTGGCTTTTACTCAGTAGCATTTGTTTAACACTCATTGGTACTTTTGTAGTGCAACCTATGATGATAGAGTTACGAGAGTTAGCGCTTAATCAGGGGGCACCAGTGATGCAATCACCACAAGCTAAGTCATTTGGCAGATTACATCAACTTTCAAGCGCTTTATTTACTATCGAAGTATTGATTTATGCTTTGATTTTTTGGACGTCTACAAAAGTTTGCCCAAGAAACGGGTAAAAAGGGTAAATTAACCCAATTGTCTTTTCTTGACGCTTTTAGGACGTGCCTTAGCGCGTTTGATTTGGCCGCCAGCTGCAACGCGTTCATTTCCTAAGACTTTAGTGGCGATTGCTTTTGGACGTTTTTGTGGATTACGGGTGTACTTTTTGACCATCACTGTTCTTGGACTGCCAAAACCATCCTCGTTACGAGTTGATTTACGTGGTGTGGTTTGAGAGATCTTGGTCAAATTTGGGCGATAAATGACGAGTAATTTGCCAATATGTTGAACTTTAGCAGCATGAAGCTTGGTGCAAATGGCTTCATAGATTTCTAAACGAGCCTCTCGATCATCACCCAAAACCCTGATTTTGATGAGTTCATGGGAACTTAGGGCGATTTCAGCCTCCTTGAGAACGCCGGGAGTTAAGCCATCAGCCCCAATCATGACGGTAGGTGAAATAGTATGTGCTTTTGAGCGTAAATCCGAGCGGGTTGTTGAATCAAGTTCTAAAATAGTCATAGATAGTATTATCGCCGACTTAACTCTATACAGAAAGTGTTTTTTTAAAACTACAGTGTCTAAAAATAAATTTAATAAAGATTGGCTACAAGACCATCTCAATGATCCATACGTAAAAATGGCTCAAAGAGAAGGGTATCGAGCAAGGGCGGCGTATAAGCTAAAAGAGATAGATGATCAAGATCATTTGATTCAAGCGGGCATAACCATTGTTGATTTGGGAAGTGCTCCAGGGAGTTGGAGTCAATATGCACGCAATCGCTTGGTTGAACTAGGTAAAAAAAATGTGCGTATTGAGCCAGGCAAGCCCGATGGAAAAATTGTGGCCATTGATTTATTGCCGATGGAGGCAATTGCCGACGTTACCTTTTTGCAGGGGGACTTTCGAGATGATGACGTAGTAAGGCAATTGGAAAGCGTTCTATTTCAAGAGGGTATCCAAACGCAACAAAAGGTTGATTTAGTTTTATCAGACATGGCGCCTAATTTATCAGGAGTAGCAGCAGCAGATGCGGCGCGGATGGAGCACCTTGCGGAACTGGCATTAGAGTTTTCGCAGCTGCATTTAAAGCAAGATGGCGCATTATTGATTAAGTGTTTTCATGGAAGCGGTTATAGCCAAATTGTGGAATCATTTAAGAAAGTTTTTAAAGTTGTGGCGCCAAGAAAACCTCAAGCGTCACGTAATCGATCTGCAGAGACCTTTCTGTTAGGGAGGTTTTTAAAATCTTCAAGCTAATGCTAATAATCTAAGCTATTGTATTTGTTGACAATTGATGGAATTGGGTGAAAAATGGAATATATTTATTTTTACCTAAGCACTTGAAAATGTTGGGTAGTAGAATTATTTACTCTACATGTACCTTATTAATGGGATTTTGGAGATATTTTGAATAATCAAACGATGCAAAAAGTCGGAATTTGGCTGATTGTGGCACTAGTAGTGTTTACTTTCTTCAAGCAATTTGACAAGCCAAGTGCACAGAATCAAGTCACTTACTCCCAGTTTATGGACGATGCTAAGGCGGGTAAAGTTCGTCGCGTTGATGTGCAAGGACGCACACTACAAGTCACTGCCGTTGATGGCAATCGATACAACATTATCTCTCCTGGAGATATATGGATGGTTGGCGACTTAATGAAATTTGGAGTTCAGGTTACTGGTAAGGCGGAAGATGAGCCTAGTGTTTTTGTTTCTGCGCTGTACTACCTAGGACCAACACTTTTAATTATTGGTTTTTGGTTCTTTATGATGCGTCAGATGCAGGGTGGCGGCAAAGGTGGAGCATTCTCCTTTGGTAAATCAAAGGCTAGATTAATTGATGAAAACAGTAATTCAGTTAATTTTGGTGATGTGGCTGGTTGCGATGAAGCCAAATCAGAGGTGTCAGAGTTAGTTGATTTCTTAAAAGATCCCTCAAAGTTTCAAAAACTTGGTGGTCGTATTCCACGCGGGGTATTGCTTGTGGGCCCTCCTGGGACCGGTAAAACGCTATTAGCTCGTGCGATTGCCGGCGAGGCTAAGGTCCCTTTCTTTTCTATTTCAGGATCTGATTTTGTCGAGATGTTTGTCGGCGTTGGTGCTGCTCGCGTTCGCGACATGTTCGAAAACGCTAAAAAGCAAGCGCCATGCATTATTTTTATTGATGAGATTGATGCCGTTGGACGCCACCGTGGTGCGGGAACTGGTGGTGGAAACGATGAAAGAGAACAGACACTTAATCAGATGTTGGTTGAGATGGATGGATTTGAAGCCAACAGTGGCGTGATTGTCATTGCAGCAACCAATCGTTCCGATGTTTTAGATAAAGCTCTATTACGACCAGGTCGATTCGATCGTCAAGTATTTGTAGGTTTACCGGATATTCGTGGTCGTGAGCAAATCCTCAAAGTCCACATGCGTAAAGTACCGATTAATGCTGATGTAGATGCGGCAGTCCTTGCGCGCGGTACACCGGGATTTTCTGGAGCTGATCTAGCTAATTTAGTGAACGAAGCCGCATTATTTGCTGCGCGTCGAAATAAACGTGCGGTTGAGATGAGTGACTTTGAAGATGCCAAAGACAAGATTTACATGGGGCCTGAAAGAAAATCTGCAGTCATGCGTGAAGATGAAAGAAAAAATACTGCTTATCATGAATCTGGCCATGCTGTAGTTGCTAAACTATTGCCTAAGGCAGACCCGGTTCACAAAGTGACCATCATGCCGCGCGGTATGGCATTGGGGGTTACATGGCAATTACCTGAGTTTGATCGTGTGAACTTATATAAAGATCGCATGTTGGAAGATTTAGCTATTTTATTCGGTGGAAGAGCAGCGGAAGAGGTCTTTCTGAACTCGATGAGTACAGGTGCTTCGAATGACTTTGAGCGTGCCACAAAAATGGCTCGTGACATGGTGACAAGATATGGTATGAGTGAGTCATTAGGAACGATGGTTTATGTCGACACTGAATCTGAAAGTATTTTTGGGCGGATGAATTCAAAAACCGTATCTGAGGTCACCCAACAAAAAGTGGATGCTGAGATTCGTTCCTTGTTGGATACGCAATATACGCTAGCAAGGCATTTATTAGAAACCAATCGTGATAAAGTTGAAGCGATGGTAGTAGCACTAATGGAATGGGAAACGATTGATGCGGATCAAGTCAATGACATCATGGCAGGAAACCCACCACGTCCACCAAAAGTATCTGACCCCGTAAACACAACTGGCGGCGATGGTAGTGCGCCAACTCCCGCGCAAGGTAGTTCGCCAGCAACGGTTTAGAAATGGAAGCAATAGCTACAAAGCCCACAGCTTGGCGCTGTGGGCGTTTTTATTTTGACTGGAAGCATCATCCCACGCCAGTAGTCATGGGGATACTAAACATCACTCCAGACTCATTTTCGGATGGGGGTAAGTTCTTCTCACATCAGCAAGCTATCGATCACGCTTATCAAATGATTGAAGATGGCGCACAGATCATTGATGTCGGAGGAGAGTCTACAAGACCTGGGGCAACACCCATTAGCGCGCAAGAGGAGCAAGATCGGGTTTTGCCAGTGATAGAGAAACTACAATCAGCAGGAGTTGCCTTATCGATTGACACCTACAAAGGTGAAACCATGCGATTAGCTTTAGATATGGGGATTGATATTTTGAACGATATTAGTGGTTTTCAAGACCCACAAAATATCTCGGTAGCCTCATCCTCTAAAGACGTAGGTCTTTGTATTATGCATATGCAAAACACTCCACAAACGATGCAAGCACAACCAAGCTATCAAAACGTCATAGAGGATGTAGGACAATTCTTGGCGCAAAAAATAGATCAATTATCCAGACATGGAATTGAGCGAGAGCGTATTGCAATTGACCCAGGATTTGGGTTTGGAAAAACAGTCCAGCACAACTTAACCTTATTACATCGTTTAGCGGAATTACAACCATATAGCAGTTCATTACTTGTGGGATTATCCCGAAAAAAAACCTTAACCAAAATTGTGGGAGATGATGCAAACAGCCTCACCATCGCAAGTGTCGTTGCTGCAATATTAGCTATTGAGCGTGGCGCGAAGGTCATTCGAGTCCATGATGTTAAGCCAAGCGTTCAGGCCGTCAAGGTTTGGTCAGCTATGCACTTTGAAGACTTCCCTTAATTCATACTAAAATCATTGCATGAAAAGAAAATACTTTGGTACAGATGGTATACGAGGAGAAGTTGGCCAACATCCAATCACCCCAGATTTCGTCATGCGTCTGGGATATGCCGCAGGAAAGGTTTTTGCCCAGCAAGGTGGTGGTCATGGAAGAACGACAATCCTAATTGGGAAAGATACTCGAATATCTGGGTATATGTTGGAGTCTGCCCTTGAAGCAGGGTTTACAGCTGCGGGTGTTGATGTTGTTCTTTGTGGTCCGATTCCGACCCCCGGCGTTGCCTATTTAACGCGCGCATTAAGACTATCTGCCGGAGTGGTGATATCCGCCTCTCATAATCCATATCAAGACAATGGCATCAAATTTTTCTCAGCTGATGGAGACAAATTGCCTGACGACATTGAAAACAAAATTGAATCGATGTTAGAAGAACCGTTCACCTGTTCATCTTCAATGGATATGGGTAAAGTCCGTCGTCTAGACGATGCGGCTGGCCGTTATATCGAGTTTTGTAAAAGTAGTTTCCCTAACCAATTTGATTTACACGGCCTCAAACTCGTCGTAGATTGTGCCAATGGCGCTGCATATCATATAGCGCCGAATGTTTTTCATGAGTTAGGGGCTGAGGTCATCTCGATGGGCAACCAACCCAACGGCATGAATATTAATGACGGTGTGGGGGCAACTGCACCGCAGGCCTGTATTGATCAAGTAAAAGCTAGTGGTGCTGATTATGGTATTGCCCTTGACGGTGATGCTGATAGGTTACAAATGATTGATGCACATGGTCATTTATTCAATGGGGACGAACTACTTTACCTTGTGGCAAAGGATCGTGTGGAATCAGGAAAAGAGGTACGAGGTGCGGTAGGGACTCTCATGACGAATATCGCTATTGAAAAGGCATTTCTAGACTTAGGTATCCCCTTTGAGAGAGCGGCTGTAGGCGATCGTTATGTACTCGAAAAACTAAAACAAAATGACTGGATGATGGGTGGAGAAAGCTCTGGGCATCTGATTTTTCTGGACAAACATACGACTGGTGATGGTATTGTTGCGGCTCTCCAAGTTTTGGCTACAGTCAGGCGCAGTGGCAAAGACATTCGAGAAAGACTACTGGATGTAAAGATGTATCCTCAAGTACTGATTAATATTCGTTATAAAAAGCAGTACGATTGGAAAAATGACTCCGCATTACAGAA